>JAFGJD010000005.1 GCA_016929235.1 Candidatus Babeliales bacterium
GATGGCGTAGATGGTGTTGAGCTCTTGAACCAATCACAGCCACTCAAAAATAGTAGCGCAGGAAAAATTAAAAGGAGTTTTTTCATTACTAGTCCTTTTGGGTTATGGATGTAGAGAATGATATGCGTATTCTACATCGAGCGTATAGTGAAGATCAAGACTCTTCAATGAGTTCTTTGTAATCGGGAAGTTCGAGCTCTTCGTATGTAATTTCTACGGTTTGGTCGTCTACGTTTTCACTACATTCGTATATGCATGAAGTTGCTTCTTCATGGCGTGTATGCATAGACGGATTCTTGCTAGCACAGCCACTAATGAGCAGTAATGTTATAATGTACGGCAGTACAGATGATTTCATAGAATCCCCCAGATAAGATTATGATCTTTTTTTGCCGTGCGGACGCTTATGTCGTGCACGCTTTGCAGCAGCCTTTTTTGCTTTCTCAGCTTCCTGAAACGGATCACTCGCAAGTGTTTTTAGTAGTACTTCGTCCATATTGCTAACAAACGTGAGCTTTGGATTATCGCCAAGAGCCTCTTTTGCCTCTTCAATATCATCAGTGTTTTCTTTGGGAAGCAGGACGCGCTTAAATCCGTATTGACGGGCAGCAAGGATTTTTTCTTTGAGACCGCCAACCTCAAGAACACGACCACGAAGCGTGATTTCCCCAGTCATAGCAACATCGGGTTGTACCGGTATCTTGGTCAATGCTGACACGAGTGCTACACACATTGTAATACCAGCAGACGGCCCGTCCTTTGGTGTTGCTCCTTCTGGAACGTGAATATGGATATCTTTTGTTGAGTGGAATGTGCTGGAGAGGCCCAGTTCCTTACTCCGTGAACGAATGTAGCTTAATGCGGCATGTGCAGATTCCTGCATTACTTCACCGAGTTGGCCAGTAAGCGTGACCGTTCCTTTTCCAGGAATGATTGTTGCTTCTATTTCTAAGATGTCTCCACCAACTTCGGTCCATGCGAGCCCGGTTGCGAGTCCGATACGATCCTTGCGACGATCAAGGGATGTTTTTCTGAATTCAGGAACACCAAGCAGTGTCTTGAGGGATGTTTCAGTGACGGTGATTGCCTTAGTGGATTTGTTTTTCAGAAGCTTCTGAATAGCCTTGCGCATAAGCTTAGCAATCGTACGTTCTAGTTGTCGCACGCCGGCTTCTTTGGTGTAATCTGCGATAATCTTTGTGATAACAGCATCAGAAAGCCTGAACTGCTTTTTTTCAAGACTGTGTTCTTTGAGATTTTTTGGTATCAAGAATCGCTTGGCAATATCAAGTTTTTCCTCTTCGGTATAGCCAGACAAATTTATAATTTCCATACGGTCATAAAGGGGCAATGGTATGCCATCGATATGATTTGCCGTTGTAATGAACATGACGTTTGAAAGATCGAATTCTGTTTCAACAAAATGATCGGTGAATGTCTTGTTTTGTTCTGGATCAAGGACCTCAAGCAATGCAGATGCTGGATCACCGTGGTAATCGCTATCGATCTTATCGATTTCATCAAGCAGAATGACAGGATTTTTTGTTTTTGCTTTACGCATTGCTTGTATTATTTTACCGGGCAATGCTCCAATATATGTTCTACGGTGACCTCTAATTTCCGCTTCGTCCCGGATGCCGCCAAGTGAAATACGAACAAAGGTTCTACCAAGGCTGTCTGCAATGGATTTTCCAAGGGAGGTCTTACCAACTCCCGGAGGACCTGCAAGACAGATGATGGGTGAACGTTCGTAATTGTCTGAAAACTTTTTTGCTGCGAGGAACTCAATAATCCGCTCTTTGGCCTTTTTTAGACCGGCATGATTTTGATTGAGAATCTTTTCGGCTTGAGTGATGCCGATTCGATCCTTGGTTGTCTTGTTCCATGGAAGAGCTGTTACCCAATCAATATAGTGACGGCTAACGACTGCTTCGGATGAGAGGGCAGGCATTTGCTCAAGTCGTTTTATTTCCTTTTCTACTTTTTCTAGTGCTTCTTCGGACATTCCAAGCGTCTTGACTCTCTTTCTCAGATCATCCAATTCTGAGGAGAGATCTTCACGGCCAAGTTCCTTTTGAATGGCCTTCATTTGTTCGTTGAGGTAGTATTCGCGTTGATTCTTTTCCACCTGGGTTTGTACGCGGCCTTTGATACGTTCTTCTGTTTGAAGAATCTCAATTTCTTTTTTAATTAGTGCACAAACTTTGCGGATTCTTGTATTCAAATCGATGGTTTCAAGTAGAAGTTGGCGTTCCTCAAATGATATTCCGAGCTGCACGGCAACAGCATCGGTGATGTAGTCCATTTCCTTATGGCTTTTGACCATTGCAATCAAATCGATTGGGGCCTTCTCATTGAATTTAACATAGGATATGTAAAGCGATTTGAGATAGCGCCAGCCAGCCTCTAGCTCGGTGACTTTTTCAAGGCCTATAGTTGGAAGGTCCTCAAATTCTACGCTGATGAATTTTTCTGATGTTTCTGTGCCGACTATACGCGACCTACAAATTCCTTCAACGACGATTTTCAGGGTATTGTCTGGCATTCGCATAACCTGCAGGATATTTGCCCTGGTTCCATGGATATATAAGTCCCTAAGAGTGGGATGTTCTATATCCGGATGGGTTTGGGCAGTAATGAAGATCGTCTTGTCGTGCTTAAGCGCATGCTCGACAGCATTGATGGATGATTCGCGGCCGACAATGATTGGCGTGATACTTTTGGGGAGGAGTACGACATTTTTTAAGGGAAGAAGGGGAAGGAGTCTCTTGTGTTCTTCAAGTCGCGAATGATGCCCTGCGAGCTCCTGCGGCATGCTTTCGATCATAAACCTGTCTCCCTGGTAGAAATCTGATTGTATGAAGTAAATCTTTAAGTTTGAGTGGAGATTGCGGTCTCCCTGAACGGATCTCATTGTAGCAAAGACCCCCCGATTCGTAAATGCCAATTTTGAGACAAGGTAATTGCACTAAAAAGCATCGAAATAAGCTTTGTTTACAACATAAAAGAGTGTGATAAACTGTTACTTCTCTTTTCGGTATATTCATCCATTGGTGATCGCTTCTGATCACTTTTTTACCTTTTACGAGGAGGATCTGCGCATGTTAAAACGTTTGGCCACTGCATTATGGGGTGAGATGAGCTCTGAGGAGTGGAAAAAGTTTCTCTCATTGGGGGGTATTTTTGGACTTATCATCGGTACCTACTGGACGTTAAGACCACTCAAAGACGGTCTGTTTTCTGAATTAGTAGGTATGGAGTTTGCTCCAGACGCCAAGATCGTTTCCTTGTGTGTGATTGTGCCGTTAGTCATGCTCTACGGCAAGGTTGTGGATCGTTTTCCTCGTGAAAAAGTCTTTTATGTCTTAACCGGTTTGTATGGAACGCTTTCGGTTTTGTTTGCTTTTGCAATGATGCATCCTAAGTATGGCTTAGGTGGGACTGAACCGTCTCATATCCTAGGATATGCTTGGTATGTGTTTGTCGAAAGTTTTGGATCATTAATTGTTGCTCTATTCTGGGCACTTACCAGTGATATTACGCTTCCCGAATCGGCGAAAAAGGGTTACTACTTTGTGACGCTCCTTGGGCAGATAGGTGGCGTTATGGGTCCACGTTATCTTAAGGCTAAGCATTTTGGCTTTAAAACCAGTGCTCCGATAATTCTTATTCTTGCTACTTTTATCATTGGAGTTGGTTTACTTATTAAGGCGTTTATGACATTTACCCCAAAGGATCAATTGGTTGGTTATAAGGGTGATGATGGCGCCGCCAAAGAAGAGACTGGATTTCTCGAAGGTCTAAAGTTGCTTCTTTCTAAGCCATACTTGCTTGCTATTTTTGCAGTGATTTCCATCTATGAAGTTATTGTTACTATTTTGGACTACAGATTTAAGCTTATGGCTCGTGCAAATTTCCCTATCGAAATTGATTTTACCGCATATTTGAATGATTATGCGCAGTGGGTTAATTTCGTAGCTATGCTGTGCATTGTCCTTGGTGTAAGCAATATTCAGCGTCGCTTGGGGCTCTCGGTCTCGTTGGCATTGTTGCCTCTTATGATTGCCTCGGCTGTTGTAACCCTCAAGGCGGCTCCTGTGTTAAGCGTTGCTTTTGTAATCATGGTTGCGGCTAAAGCAGTCAATTATGCATTGAATGGTCCATCATTGAAGCAACTTTATATCCCAACCTCAACCGATACGAAGTATAAAGCGAGCGCATGGATCGAAATGTTTGGATCACGTGGCTCTAAGGCTATCGGATCTACCATTAACAAGATGCGCCAGTCGTTCTTGGCACAATATGGTCTTATTTCTGGAGATACCATGTTTATGGCGATGAGCTCCTATCTCTCACTGGGCCTCATCGGCTTCTGGTTCTTTATTGCTCTCTACCTTGGTAGAACCCATAAGAAGGCAATTCAAGAGAATAAAATCATTTGCTAGAAGCAGATTTCTTGTTTACCCTAGTGGTGAAAAGATGGGGCCGCTCGCTTCATGAGTGGCCCTTATTTTTAGAGTGAGATGAGGCGCTGCCAGATTTTGGTCACAACAGAGGAAGCGTATGAAGGCACAGCTGAGAAATCTGTTTACATCAGTATTTTCTATGGAGCGTCAAGAAAGGTTAAAGGTCTGGTTTATGTCCTTGGCCTTTTTTCTTATTGTGGGCGCTTACACTATAGCCAAGGAGCTTAAAGACTCAATCTTTGTGAGCATTGTCGGTCGAACGTGGTTGCCTGAAGTGAAAATTTATTCCATCTTTGTTTTGGTTCCCTTTATTTTATTGTATTCACGGGCAGTAGATAAGATGCGGCGTTATGAGCTTGTTGCCTTTTATAGCGGTATTTTTGGGGTTATAAGTTTATTATTTACATATCTGATTGGCCATCCAACCATTGGTATTGGGAATACACAAGCGAGTCCACACCGAGTCTTCGGGTGGATTTTTTACTTTTTTGTGGAAGGGTTTTCGCCGTTTTTAGTGAGTGTATTCTGGGCGTTTTTAAACTCGGTTTCTAAGCCAGAAGAGGCAAAGAAGACCTATCCGTGGATTATAGCAGGTTCAAAACTTGGCGGCATGACTACGTCTGGCTTTGCATGGATACTTTTTCGGTTTGCAGGTGAAGGTATCAAGGCGCATTTGTCAGAAGCGGTGAGTCATCAAATTTTGATGGGAATAACAGCGATTTTGTTACTCCTTGTTCCTGTGGTGATTTATACCATGATGCATCGGGTTTCTGGGTATCATCTACATGGATATGAAGCAGTATATAAGCTGGAAAAAAAGCGGGCTAAAGAACAGGAAGAAGAAGCTTCACGTGGAAGCGTTTTTACGGCTATTCGTGACCAACTTTCAGGTATGTTTGGTGGGCTAGTTATGTTTGTTAAGCAGCCTTATATCCTAGGCATATTCAGCTTGACCTTCTTTTTTGAGGTTATTAACGCGATTTTTAATTACCAGCGATTGGGAATTGTACAAAGTCAGGCCGTCAGCATCTCAGGTGTTTCATCTATTCTATATGCACAGCGGTTTTCTGTTCACTTTCTTGGTTTGGTGATTACCTTGCTAGGAACTCAGTTACTGCTCAATAAACTAGGTGAGCGGCTGTGTTTAATTCTGATTCCACTTATTAGTGGGTCGCTTATGTTCTATTTGATTTTGAGTCCAAATCCTCAGGCAGTCTTCATTGCCTTTATTGGGCTCCAAGCCCTCAATTATTCATTTGCTCATCCGATCAAAGAAAGTCTTTATATTCCAACGGTCAAGGAGCTCAAGTTCAAATCTAAATCTTGGATTGATGCCTTTGGGTCAAAGCTATCTAAAATGACGGGTTCCGCATTTAATATTCTGGGTGATAAGGTTGGCCCAGCATTCTTCATGCCGTTGCATGTTGGTGTTTTTATTGTGTTAATTGGGGCATGGCTTTTTTCTGCTGGATGGCTTGGCCGGCGATATGAGCGTGCTATTGAAAATAATGAGGTCATCAACAGCGTGTCATAGCGCTGTAGCTGATTGAAATAAGCTGGTGATCTGATACGATAAGAAAGCATTTATCTTATTAAAACCCTTGCTTCTTAATCTGGGTGGTTACTCGGTTCTTTGAGCCGATCCGAGAAGTAATTGGTATAACCCTGAAAGGTCTACTCATGATAGATTTCAAAAAGTTGGCAAAAGCAGGTGTTCATTTTGGGCACCAAACTTCTCGCTGGTCTCCTAAGATGGCTCCTTATATTTGGGGGCATCGTAGCGGGATCCACCTCATCGATATTTCAAAAACAGCTCAGCAACTTGAACAAGCTGCAAATTTTCTTGAGTCAATCGCGGCAGAAGGCAAGCAGATTTTGTGGGTAGGAACTAAGAAGGCTGCACAGGATGCTATTTTTGCTGCAGGTGAATCTGTCTCAATGCCAACGGTAATTCACCGCTGGATTGGTGGGACATTGACCAACTATTCTCAAGTGAAAAAGTCCATTACGCGACTTCTCCATCTTGAAGATATTCTTGATAAGTCGGTTGAGTTTTCATACAAGAAAAAAGAGCTTAATACCTTCAACAAGATGGCTCAGCGGCTAGAGCATAGCATTGGAGGCATTCGTAAACTTCGTTGGCCGGTAGGGGCTATCGTTGTAGTTGACGTTCGTAAAGAACAAACTGCACTTCGAGAAGCAGCTGTTATGGGCATTCCGGTAGTTGCATTGGTTGATACTAACGCGGATCCTTCGATGGTAGATTACGTGATTCCTGGAAATGATGACTCTCCGAAGTCAGTTCGTTTGATTACGGATTACTTGGCAGAAGCTGTGAGGCGTGGTTTAGAAAAAAAGACGGCTGACGTAGTAGAAGAACCAACTATTCAAGAAAAATCTCTTGTTGAAGTTGTTCAAGAGGATTCATCTGAAGAAAAGGCTGATGCTCTTGCTAACAAGAAAAAGGTTGGCCTAAAAGGTCCCATCAAGAAAGCCACTTCAAAGCCAAAGATGATGAAGCGGCCTGTATCACCGAAGACGGTTGAAGACGACGCTGACAATAGCGACGAAGAATAAAATAAAATTGTTCGCGGAGAGGTGTCTGAGTGGTTGAAAGAGCACGATTGGAAATCGTGTATGTTCCGAAAGGGGCATCGAGGGTTCGAATCCCTCTCTCTCCGCCATGTATTTTTAACATGAATTTTCTTCAGTATATTGTTGCTCTAACTATTTTTTTTGGGTGCAAGGATTTTATGGCTCATGAAAATATATCACGGGGAACAATCATTATTTTAAATGGTCCATCCTGTGTTGGTAAGACAAGTACCCAAAAGGCTCTTCAAGTGATTATGGATGAACCCTATATAAAGTTGGGTGTGGATGGGCTGTTTGATGCCGTCTTGCCTGATTCAATTAACTTGGAAGTTGTTCCAGAAGGATCGTTTAGGCCAGAAGATATTCGCTATGTTGCCGAATCAGTTGATGCGGATGGCGTTAAGCTTATTTCGCTACATGTTGGCCCGATTGGTAGGGCTGTAATTTCTGGTATGCATCATGCTATTAAAGCGTACGCGGATCAGGGAAATAATGTAGTTGTCGATTATATTCTCTATGACCAAGAGTGGTTGAAGGAGCTTGTGTCGATTTTAAAAGATTATCGGGTTTACTGGATTGGTCTTACAATTTCCTTAGATGAGCTTGAACGTCGTGAACAAGAACGCGGAACCTCGCCTGTAGGGCATGCGCGTAGCCATTATCACACTGTGCATGGACCTAAGAGGTATGATTTGGAAGTAGATGCGGAAGCGTATGATGCTAAAGTGCGTGCCTCTATGATTAAACAATTTATTATGCATCGTCAGCCTCGAGCTTTCGCAGAATTAGCAAAAATTTATGAAGTGTAGCATCGTCATGGTACACTAACACGAGATTTCTATTTCGTGGTAAAAGAATAAGTGTGGTAACAATAATGGAACAGCAACACCTGAATCTGGCGCGAAAATGGCGATCAAAAACATTTGATACCATTGTGGGGCAAGAACTTCCCGTTCGTATGCTCAAGAATAGCCTCTATCTTCAGCATTTTTTCCCCGTATATTTACTTTCAGGACAGCGAGGATGTGGTAAAACAACAACGGCACGTGTCTTTGCGGCAGCAGTTAATTGTGAGCAGCTTCCTGAATTTCAAAAACATCCCAAGAACATTTCTATTCCATGTTTAGAATGTGCTTCATGCCAAGCAATGGGCCAGGGGGCCCATCCGGATTTTATTGAAATAGATGCTGCATCACATACTGGTGTTGATAATGTCAGAACGATTATTGATGCAGCGTCATTTATGCCGCTCTCGGGTAGGAAAAAAATCTATCTTATCGACGAAGCGCATATGCTCAGCAAAGCAGCATTCAACGCATTTTTGAAGATCTTGGAAGATCCTCCTCCATCGGTTCTGTTTATGCTGGCAACAACAGATCCGCAAAAAATTATTCAAACGGTTACCTCTCGAAGTTTTCAACTTTTTTTCCCTCCCATCAAAAATGAGGCGCTGCATGCCCATCTTCGGAATGTGTGCGATACAGAATCAATTAAAGCAGACGATGGAGCTCTTGCGCTTATGGTGAGAGAGTCAGAAGGGTCAGCACGGGATGCATTAAATCTTCTCGAGCAGGTACGGTTTTCGTCAGAAGCTGTGACGACGGATGCAGTCTTGAATGTATTGGGCCATGTCAGTGATGAAATCATGTCAAGGTTACTTGTTCATCTTCTACAAGGAACATATCAAAATGTGCTGTCGTTTATCGCAGATGTTCATTTAGAAACATATGCGCCAGAACGTGTGTATCACAAATTATTACATTTTGTTCGATCGGCGCTATGGGTGAGTTATGGGGTAGCTCTCAAAGAGCAGACATTTGATCCGAACATTGTGAGCGAGGGTCTTGTGATGAGTTCTAAGAAGAAAATTGAAAAAATCATGCGTGTGTGCTGTACGCATGAACAGGCATTTTTAAGAACAACAAAAAAGCATCTTTTTCTTGAAACAATGTTTCTTGATATGTGCTCCGATATGGGTGTCGAATTGCCGCGTGCCACCATTCGCGAAAAAGCTGTTGAGATGAAACCAAACATAACCCAGCCTATAGTGCAATCGAAGCAAGAAGCATCCCTCCCTCAGCAACAGCAACCAGTCCATGGAGCACCATGGGAAATGTTTTTGAAAGAACTAAATAAGGAACAGGATCCCCTGATCTCTTCTATGTTTTCGCAAGCTAAGTGTTTACAGCATGATGCTACTTGTGTATCTCTGCAATTTGGTAAGCAGCTCTCCTTTTTTCAGGATTTGATCCAAGAAGGGCGTACTGTTTGGGCGCCTGTGTTGAAAAAAATATTTGGTGAGGGAGTTGAGCTTAAAACTTCATTTGATGGCGATGTTCCCGTGAACGAAACGGCGTTAAAAGAAAATATCGAAAAGACGACGCAATCACAGACGATAGTAAGGCAGGCGAAACAGGTTTCACGGACCATAAAGAGAGAGGTTCGTGTTGATGTCTCGGACGAGGAGGCATGGAAGTACACGCATGCAATCTTGAAGCAGTTTCCTGGAACGGTAACCGAAATTGTGGGAGAAAACGATGAAGAATCTGCGTAGTGTCTTATTAGTAGGAAGAACTAATGTTGGTAAGTCAACTTTGTTTAATAGGCTTTCATCCCGTGTCAAAAGTATGACCTTTGATCAGGAAGGTGTTACTCGAGATTATATTACCGATTTAGTACAGTGGCGTGATATTGAGTTTGAATTAATTGATAGTGCAGGATTAAGTTTTCGTAAATATTCAGATCATCTCGAAGAAACAGTTCGTCAGGGGGCACTGAAGTTACTTGAGCGAGCACAGGTCATTGTATTTGTTGTTGATGGGAAAGCCGGCCTTCTTCCTGAGGATCAGGAGATTGCGAGAGCGTTGCATAGGACAGGAAAACCGATTATTGTTGCGGTTAATAAAATGGACACCAAGCTCGCGCAAGAGCAACAATATGAATTTCAGCAACTGGGATATGCAACGTATGTACCTATCTCTGCTCAGCACGGTACTAATATTGATGAGCTTCTTGATAGTATCATCGAACAGGTAAAAACTACCAAGGGTCGTACGGTTGAAGAAAAACCGTCATTCAAGGTGACATTATTGGGTAAGCCGAATGTTGGTAAATCATCACTCATGAATATGCTACTCAATAAACAACGTTCCTTA
Organism: Candidatus Babeliales bacterium; assembly: GCA_016929235.1. NCBI lineage: Bacteria > Candidatus Babeliae > Candidatus Babeliales > Candidatus Babeliales bacterium. The sequence goes on from JAFGJD010000005.1 coordinate 10,217, forward strand.
GTTACCGAGGTAGCAGGTACAACACGGGAGCCACTTACAGAAAATATTACCTTCTATCATGATGTTATCTCTGTGACTGATACGCCTGGGGTAAGAAGAAAGCGTTCTGTTGGCGAGGATCTTGAGCAGCTCATGGTTAAAAGCGCCTTAAGCGCTGTTCGTACAACCGATGTTGTACTCTTACTTGTTGATGCAGCAGAAGGTGGATTTGCTGATCAAGAATTGAAGCTTGCATTCTATGCATTTGAGGACAAAAAAAAGGCCTTAGTCCTTCTCTTTAACAAATATGACCTGATGACAGACGAATTACGAGATCTATGGAAACGTTCGCTTGATGCCTATGCCCATTTCTTCCGTAAGATCTATACCATGAACATCTCATGTAAAGATGGGAAAAATGTAGGTAAGCTTATGCCGCTCTTGCATGATCTATGGAAAACATACCATAAAGAGTTTTCGAATGAGGAATTAACACTTTTATTCCAGCAGGCACTGCAAAAAACACCGCTTTATCGTCAGGAGAAGATGTTGAAGGTGCATCGGGCAGAGTTTGTGAAGTCAGGGCCGCCGATGATTGCGCTGGTTGTAAACTATCCAGAATTTTTTGGACCATCCCAGCTGATGTTTTTTGAGAATATTTTGCGAGATTACACGAATTTGAAGAGTATTCCCGTTAAAATCGTGATCAAAACTAAGTCCTAGTTTCTTTCCTCTGTTATGTTACACTGCTCCCTGTCATATCATGACTATGTAAGGAGGATCTATGAACAAACGCATTACCTTCCGTCATATGGAACATTCTAATCATTTAGAAAATCATGCAGAACAGCAGCTCGAAAAAATCATGGGTTTGTTGTCAACAGAAAAAACACCTATCTTGGTAGATTTAATTTTGGAGGCGCATAAGTTACGGGGGCACAATAAAGTTGACTTCCACGTAAAGACGCCGAATGTAGATTTCTTTGTAAGTGATGAGGCTCCCGATATGGAGCAACTGGTCAGTTCAGTAATTGATACAATGTATCATAAACTGCGTGAAGAAAAGAAACGACGATTGAAAAAGAGAACCGAGTAGTAAAGGAAATGGAGCAGGGCTTAGTTCCGCAGACTAAGCCCTGTTTTTTTAGGCAGGTAGGGGATCGGTGGTTATCTCAATGGGATGCCTTCTCTGGAAGGAGTTGCAGTAGTTCTCAAGTGCCCTTACGGTAGCATTTTTATCTCTTTGAGCTGCTAGGTCGAAGGGTCCCCCTTCTTCGATTATTGGTAATAAAGGGTTGTTGCGAAGCCTGATTTTGGTCAAACGTTTTAGTGCAATCAGGGATTGTATAGCGTAGGGATCCAAGGACAATCTGTTTACGTACTTAAGAACGTTCTTTTGAGAAGAAGATCGATTGGGATCTATTTGTGGAAAAATGATGCGCTGGATTTGATCTCTTTCTTGTTGAGCCCCGGTGAGTACGATGTGGTTTCCCTCAAGCCACAATGATTGCAGTCGTGGAAATGTTGTTTTGATAGTGCTCAGGGTATTTGCTAGGTTTCCTATTCCAAGACAATTTCCGTTTAGGATTAATCGCAGTACTGTTTTTGTTTGCTCTTCAGATACGAGAGCAGATAAGCCTTCGAGTGAAGTTATATGTAAATTGGATAAATCGAGTGTGTGCGGTTTATCCGTTGGAAATAGTTTTTGGACTATGGCTGGTTTTCCCTGGAGAGTTAATGCATTGGCTATTGTGTGACTCCAGGCAATTTTTCTACCGGTACTATCCGTAAGAAATTCACCAAAATTAAAATAGTACCATTTAGCTATTCGTTCGGTGACAGGGCGTAAACCGAGATCATCTCGCATTTGATTCCATGTAGAACTGGTTCCATTCCTTGCTATTTCAGCGTAAATCTGATCAGCGCTTTGCTACGCTGTGATATCTTCAAGTGTCTTGGCTTGCCCAGGCGTTTCAAATCTTTTTAGTGTGAGTTTGCGACCGAGAATATCGAAAAAACCTTCTGACATCCTTTGTGTATCTAAGAAGCTTTTTTGAGCCTCACGAAGTAATTGTGCTTGATTTTTTATCATAAAAAAATCAGATCTTATTCGAGGAGGCATGCTCATAACACGCTCTTCATTGGTGATTATTTCACGGAGGCGATCCTCAAGGGTAGCGTTCTTGTAATCTTCTCGGGCTTGTCGATATGCAGTGAATGCTTCTTCCGGTGCACTATGAGTTCCTTCTTCATAATCACGCTTGGCCCGGGTGAAGATATTATAGGCCTGCGTGCCAGGTCTAATGTCTTCACGTCCAAGAATTCTTGCGTAGGAGAGTTCTACAAAAATATACTGTACAGCTTGGGATTGCCCTAGTTGATTGGTAAGTTGATTAATGGAGGCTTGTGTTACTCTCATATTTTCGAGAGTCCGGAATTTCCACGTGCGTAAGAAGGCATAGATATAGGCGAATGGCTTTTTCTCGCAGAAAGATTGGATTTGGTCCGATATTGTTCTAAAAGCATTCTTAACAGAGATTTGGTGGAGCTTATTTTTGAGTGTATCTATCCATTGATTTACCTGTTGTTGTATTTCTATTAGGTTAGAACGTTTCTCTGGTTCTGTAGGTTCTGTAAGAGTGATTTGTTCACGTAATTCAGCAACATATTGTTCATCAAGTGCGATAATACTTCTTTTGATAGTAAGATCTGTATTCATTTGTCGTACTGCGTCTAGTTGTCTACTGAGTTCAAGCCACTCTTCTCTAGAGGCTTGGCGTGAATGTTCATTGACTCTTGTTTGTTCTTCTTCGTATCTATGTCGAGCTTGTCGCGTTTCCTCAGCGAGGAGGTCGGTCTCTTGTTGGAGTTCGGACAATCTTGTTTCATGTTCGATGAGCGTTCTCTCAAGTCCTTCTCGAGGGGTTGATTGTTGAGGTGCTTCTTCAAGCGGCAGTGCGCGTGCGCTATGTATACACGATAATAATCCCATAATGTACCGTATGCGATTAAGCTTCATAAGTACTCCTCCTAGGTTCTAAAAATAGCGATTTAATTCCTCGATAAATTCGTCTTTTTTTGCATGATATAGTGAGCTATCCCATTGCTTGTGTATTGTTTCTTGTGTATCGATAAGGAGGAAGTAAGGGAGTCCTTTAATAGCATATTTTTTTTGAAGATGTTTATTGTATGCATCGTTTAAATCGATTTTGACGGGAACAAATGATGAAAGTGCGGAGCGGACAGACGGATCGGCTAAAAGGCCCTTGTTAATGGCAGTGCAGATTGAGCATGTTTCTGACCAAAAATCTACAAAAATTAGTTTGTTTTCCTGTTGCGCTTTTTTAAGACCTTGCTCATATGAAGTTATCCAAAACATATCTTGAAAGTCTGGTGTATAATAAGCCTGTACAGCGTGTAGGCCGACAATAACTGAGCTAACAATTAGCAGCGTTCCCATACTATTTTTGAATCTACGTAATATTTTTTGGTCTGATGTAGATATGGTTGCAAAGTAATATATGCCGATTATGACCAGCATGAGTGCTATGCCTGCTAGGACGATATACCATGGAAGAATATTTTTAAGATAAAAGAAGCACATGCCAATAAGCAGGATTCCAAAGATTTTTTTGATCTCTAGCATCCAAGCTCCCGCTTTTGGAAGACGGTCAAATAATTGAGAAAATGTTCCAACAAGCATAAGTGGAATACTTAGACCAATACCAAATGCGAAAAGCATTAAAAATCCAACAAAGGCATTACCAATAGTGGCGACAATACATAAGAGAAACGCAAGGCCGGGCGAGAGACATGGTGATGCAATGGAGCCGCTCATCAAACCAAAGGTAAAAACTGAAAGAAACGATCCTGCATGAACTCGTTTGTTTGAAGATCGCATGAATGAGGGAATGTAGATGTCGTAAAGACCAAACATTGAAAGTGCAAGATAGCCAAGCCATACGATGATGAGCAGGATAATAATAGGGTTTTTTGTAACCGCGCCAAATAATTCTCCTGTTAGGGCCGCAACTAATCCCAGAAGCGAGTAGGTTGTTGCAACACCAAGGCTATAGGCGATGGATAGCAAAAGTTTTTTCCTAAATGATGAAGTGCTGTGTCCTTGCATGACGCCGATGGTAATTGGAATCATAGGATAAATGCATGGTGTCAAACTCATTAGTAGTCCCAACAGCAGGATGAGAATCAATTGTACCCATAGATGATTTGTATGAGTAATTAACGTTTGAATTGATTCTGACCAGGAGCGCAACTGCGGAATGGGAAGTTGTTCGACGTGGTGTTCGCCAGGATCCACGTCACATTCGATTGCTGACTCTTGAATTTGTTCTGAGATTGGTTCGGCATCAGTCATATTGATTCGGTATTCTTGGGGCCGTTTTTGTTTTGTTGTTTGATAGACAATAAGTACCGTTACATCATCACGAATTACTTCCGGTGTTTTTAGATCAATCTGGAGATGTACTGGGCTACTGTAGGCTAGTTTAGTTGTACGATTCTGAGGGATATAATGTTTTTGAGCTGATGTAGCAACTTTCCAGGCTATTACTGTGGCATTAGGGTGATCAACCGTAATACGTAATGCGTCTTTATATAATAGTTCATCTTCATCTAGATCACACTGAAGATCTATTTGTTGGTGTTTAGTATCAATATTGGTTCGTTTATGCGATATGACAATGCTATGTGCTGGGAGCGAAAGCATTATGAGAAGGGCTAATAATGACTTATACATATCCATCCTTTTGAGTATTGCTCTTTTTGATTATGTTACTACAGTATAGGATATGTGTCATAACGAACAATATATGGGGCTGTAGCTCAGTTGGTAGAGCGTTCGGATGGCATTCGAAAGGTCACCGGTTCGACCCCGGTCAGCTCCACCAGAATGCATGTAAAAGCTCGGGATAAATGCCCGAGCTTTTACATTGTTGATAGTGAAAGATTTATTCGGCAATTTTAATGTAATTAAATTCGTGATTCTCTTTAAGTCCAGCTTTTCTCAAAGCACGAACCAAAATCGTTTTTTCTCGCTTTAAAAGTGTGCGTGGTAGTTTTGTTTGCCGTGCTACCTGGCAGAGAATGCTTTTTAGTCGGCGATGTGTTTCTATTTGGCCAGGCTCTAAAGCCTGTATAATTGCTTGATAAACAGCGTTATCATTTTCTGCATGGCTAAGGTCATATAGAAATCGGCAGATTGCCATGTCATCTGCCGACGTGTCCATTACCTCATAGCGATTTCGCATAACAATTCCAAGACGGAGCTCTTTACCACCAATGACGACCCTTCTTCCGGCTTGAAGTTCTTGGAGCGGTGATAGTTTGCATGGTCGTGGTGACATAGGAACGTCCATTGCTTGGGCCGCAGAAATAATAGAAATACCGATAATCAATAGCTTTTTCATGTAAGGATCCTTTCCAATACCACACCCATGATATTGGTATCTGAGGGGCACACTTGTTATCTGATTGGATCAGATATATAGCGCGATAACCATTCCATTTAAGTAAAACACGTATCCATTTAAACGACTTATCACACAGCTGTCAAATAAGTGAGTGGTTTAGTTCGATTTCTAAAGGCTTTTTAGTAATCTGAGATGGTAATTTTGCCATTGGTTGAAGCGAGCTTAATAAGACTACCACCAGAGCCGATCGCTCCGATGCACTCATGTTTGACGCGATCCCAATACTGGCGATTAAGCTTGGTGTTGATTGATTCTGGTGTGATGTACAAAGAGCTTGTGATTATCCCGTTAGTGGTATGTGCATTGAGATGCGCATTGGTGCTCAATGGTAGGCCGAGATTAATGGCTCCATTAGTTGTCTGTGCGGTGATGGTATGAGGCTCGGATAGCTGTTTTTGCTGGATACAGATTGCGCCGTTTTCTGACGTGGCATGTACTACACTAGTGCTGTCGAGGATGGTGATTGCGCCGTTGAGTATTGATGCATCTACAGGGCCGTGAGGCTGGGTTACATGGAGCGAGCCATTATTTGATCGCAAACTCATTACTGTTGCATGGGGTGCAATAATATTGATATCGATGCTACAACGAGCTTTTTGTTTTTGTTTTACCTGGATGTACGCTTCATGGTCCTTGAAGTTGGTCGTAATGTTAGCTGTTTCGAGATCTTTTTCACTGCCTTTTTTGACCACTTCGACGACGATCTTGTTATGGCTCCAGGTTTTGACTGAGATCTTGCCATTGGTTGTTTCTGCATAGAGGGTTCCTTCGTTTTCAAGTTTGTGTTCATAGGTTAAAACGTCTTCTTGTTTTTTGGGACTGACGTATGTCACGATATCCTTGAATGAAAACGAGGCGAAAATGCCTTCGGTTGATACCAACAGAGGCATGATGACGAGATAAAGTGTACGCATAGTGTAAAAACCCTTTACCGATGATATGGTACCGTATGGAGTATACAAAGCTGCAACATAAAGTCCAAGCGCTTATACCTGAAGCGGCCTGGGGCATTCTTTCAGAGCTAATGAAAAAAGGCGCGCGACCGGTGTTAGTTGGTGGTGCAGTTCGTGATCTACTGCTTGGTGCACACGTAAAAGATATTGATATTGAAGTGCATGGTATTGCGCTGAATAAGCTTGAAGATATTTTAAAAATATTTGGCCATGTGCGCATGGTTGGCAAAACATACGGAGTTTTACGTATTGATAGTATTCCTATCGATTGGTCGTTGCCCCGTACTGATAGTTCGGGCCGCAAACCTAAGGTAACTATTGATCCATCACTGAGTATCAAGGATGCATTCGCTCGTAGAGATCTGACATTGAATGCGTTGGGTATTGATCTGAAAACATTTGAACTACTCGATCCGTTTGGTGGCTTAGATGACATCAAGCATAGGCGACTGCGCACACCTGATCCAAAACGGTTTGTAGAAGATCCTCTGCGCTTGTATAGGGTTATGCAGTTTGTGGGTCGGTTTTCGATGCAGCCAGATGATGAATTGAACGAGCTGTGTGCATTCATGAATGTATCGGACGTTTCTGTTGAGCGGGTTGAACAGGAATTTAATAAGTTGTTTCTTTACTCCCCACAGCCGTCGTTAGGTGTGAAATGGTTGCATACCATTGGAAGGCTACAGGATCTGTTTCCAGAGCTGTATGCATTGATTGGTCTGGAGCAAACATCAGAGTATCATCCTGAGGGTGATGTGTTTGAGCATACGATGCAGGCAATAGATTCAGCTGCGACATTCTCATATGATGGTGATAAAGAAAAATTGGTAATCATGTACGCGACGCTGTGTCACGATTTAGGAAAACCAGAAGCAACGCACTATGTAGATGGTCGGTTGAGAAGTATAGGCCATGAAGATGTGGGTGTGGCTGTTGCTCAGAAATTGCTTCGTCGTCTTACAAGAAATCATGATCTTATAGACCGTGTTGTGGTGCTTGTGAAATATCACATGTGTCCAGGCCAGTTGGTAAAACAAAATGCATCGCTTGCCGCTTATAAGCGTCTTGCAAAAAAATTAGAACCACTGTGCACCATGCTGCAGTTGGCGTATGTCTTTCGAGCGGATGTATTGGCACGTAATCCAAACATTGGCATGCCATTGACTGCCGAGCCAGAAGCAGTCCGCAGGTTTCTTGAATGTGTACGTCAAGCTGCAGTTGAGAAGCATGCTGAGCTTCCCGTCCTAACAGGTAAAGATTTGGCAGGAATTGTGGAGCCGGGGCCAAAAATGGGAAATATGCTCAAAAAGGCGTACGAGATTCAGATAAACAATGGTATTACCGACAAGGATAAGATACTTAAGCTTCTGTTACTCAAGAGTGCTGGCGCGTAGGTCATTAATAGTACTGAGTAGCTGTTGTACTGTTTCCAGTTGCTTTGGTGATAAACGATAAATTTCTACATCGCCATCTTCAATAAATATCTTGTACAGTTCTAAGCTAAATCGGTTTCCTACTAGATTTGCTGCGTTGCGAACTTCAGCTATAGGTTGTTGGCCAGCTGCCTGGGGTAGCTTTTCTCCAAGCGCAACAAGTTGCGCTTGTGAGAGCTGAGCACACGTTTCGGAAGTTAGGCTCTCAGGTAACCGATATTGTGTTGTAAGGGCCGCTTTTGCGTCAGGCCCGCCTTCAACGTTTTCTAGATCATTATATGCATCACTAAGGATTTTAAAACCCTCTCTAGCTCTGCCCTCGCCTAATTCTGTCTCGTAGCGGAGTAATAAGTGTTCCTCCATTGTGCTGCTTTTCTCTGGATTCCTGTCTATGAGTAGAGTTGTTAAAGAGTTGTTGGTTTGAGTGACGAGCTCTGTATTCCATGTTTCTTTTGTGTATTGTTTGAATCGCCCTACGAGGCCCTCTAGTTGGTTGAGATTGCGTGCAAAGTTGTGGATGTTCTGTATGCGTTCACGCGCGAATGCAATGAGATCATTCAGGGTCGTTTTCTCCGCTTCAAGTTGTGTCTTTTGTGCCTGGTAGCTTTCAAGATCAGACTGTAATTCTTCGAGCGTTTTTGGTGCTAGATCCGATGACAAAAAAGACTCTTCCTCTGGATTAACTTCCATGCGTTCAATTCTATCTTGTTCAACACGAATGTTATTTTCAAGTCGTTCAATCTGCGCTGAAAGATAGTCAAGTTGTGCCGATTTGCTGGAACTCCAGTATGATGTAACGGCATCGAAGTATGCTTTTATGGTGTCTTTAAGCTCATTGAGAAATCGATCAAAACGACTTTCTCGTTGTGCTTCTTCCTGAAGAGCATCATCGAATTCTTGTATTTTTGCTTCTATTGAAGGTAGCTGGTTGAGTTCTTCCTGTACTTTAGGAGGTTGCTGTGCAAGGTCAAGATTTGTACGAGTAGCATCAAGCTGTTGCTGCAAATCTCGTCCAGTTACTGCATATTGTTCTCGTTGTGCGGCTGCATCAAGAAATTCAAATGCTACATCATCAACAGCACGACTTGCCGTATCGTATTCTTGTCTTGCTTGATCATACTCGGGAGTATCTTGTGCAGTTTCCTTGAGACGCACTTCGGCTTGTTGATATTCTTCTAACCTAGCATTGTATTCTGCTTCTAAACGTTCATATTCAGATTGAGCATCAGTTCGATTTTGTTCATTTAGTTTTTGTTGTTCTTCTAATTCTTGTTGACGCTGCTCAAGCTCTTCCGGACGCGCAGTTTCTGGTCGTTCTGCAGTGATAGCATTTAGTTGAGAATATATTCCAATACTAGCGACAAATATGATCGCTTGGCATTTCATTTTGTTGCTCAAGAAATTACTGTGTTCTAAGATCAGAATACGTTGCCCTAATGGTTGATAGAATTGATGCATAGCGATCAAGTTGATCTGTCAGGGCTGGTGCAGTGGTATCGAGAAAAGTGAGCGAGGCATCTTGGAACGCGGTCGGAACGATTTCTTTAAAATCCAAATCCATGGTGTTTCTTTTACTTACTAAACGTAAAAATCTTACCATTAAGAGCATATTGTCTCTTGGACTGTAGTTGACGCCTCTTGGTGCTAAAATATCTCCTGTCGTTCCATCAAGCCATCCCAATGTTTTGCCATAATATGGATCGACAATTTTAGTAAGGCTTGCATATCCTTCAAGATCAAGCGGGGCAAATTGAGTGACTTCTCCGCTTACCTGTTGGCGCATGGCTTCAAAGAGGAAATAGGTATCACGGTAAACTTCCTGTTCTGGTGTAAGCGGTCTAGCAAGCAATAACAGTTCATTTTTATCAAATTGATCTTTTATTTCTTTAAAAGTTTTTGCTGAGAATGTTTGCCGTGAGATCTGATATTCACTAATACCGTACCCATCTTCGATGACCTCACGCATTTTGAAGTATATATAGGCTTCGCGGAATTGATCTAACCGTTCGTCTTTTTCGAGAAAATTTCTAATTTCAAAACCCATAGAGTCAAGGACAGTTTGCTCAGATGCGTTTAATTTATAGTTAATATAGCGTATGGTTTCTCGTGCGTATGCAGCACCTTGGGAAAGTATGCCATTGATACTTGTGACAATATCTTGTGTGAGAGCTGTAAGTTTTTTTGTGCTTTTTACAAAACCATCAACAAGACCTTGGGCTTTCTCAAATGGCAATTGCCCGACACCGTAAGTTCTAGGGTATGCGATCACTTGTGTTCTTAGCTCATAAAGGGAACGGATTTCTACATCCATGTTATCTAGTCTTTGTTGTATCTGCGTAATTCTAGCAGTAGCCTGGTTAACTCTTCCTTCCTGTGCGCCTAGTTGTATAAATTCCTTCATTTCGCTCAGAGACGGCAACGATTGCTTCATTTTTGCTCGAAGTTCAGCTTGTCGTGCTCTATCGAAGTTTCTTTCAAGGTCAGATAAACGGGCTCTTGCGGTGTCCATTTCGTCGAAAAGCTGCTCTTTGCGGCCGTCAACCCTTCTTATTTCAGAATTGACTCTTGATTCTGGGGATTCAAGTCGCTCAGTCCGTCCTGAAGGTGCATATAGCCACACCGGCGCAAGCGTAATAAGTGTTATTATGGTTAGGGGCTTTTGATTCATTTTTTCCCTTTTTATTAATTAAGATTTTTCGTTATTTATAACTATGCACAATGCAATGTTGAAATTGCAATATTTGTGATGAGATCAACCGAATAACGGAGGGGCTTAGGCGCTGTCAGTATTTTCTTGAACCCGCTTTTATGTTGTGTTGCTATTATGATGCTTCTCGTGATGAAGAAGTTTGTGGTAACATACAGTTCACTATATAACAAGAAGTAGTGGATCATCCTCTTCGATAAAAAGGAACAAAGCAATGAAATTTTTATTCGGTAACTCATTATGGCAACTGATAGTGATGTCTGATGCGGTTAGTAAGATGGTGCTGTTAGCATTGTTTGGTATGTCAATTGTGTGTTGGACTATCTTTCTTTATAAAGTGATTTTGTCGCGTCTCAAGAAACGCCAGATTGCCGATGCTTTGCCTGCTCTCAAGAAAGTCAATGCACTCCAAGAGCTTCTCAATCTTTCATCAGCATTCGCTGCAACATTGCCTGGCTATTTTCTATCGCACAATCTGACGATCTTAAAATCCGTCTTACAGCGGCGCGATAGTGCAGCGACATCAATCACAGAACAAGAATGGGATGAGCTGTGTGATGAAGCAGAAGACACTTTTGATGACATTGTGCATCACGAACATCAATATATGCCAGTACTGTATTCGTTTGCGGGTGTATCAACCTTGATGGGATTGTTTGGAACGGTCTGGGGCTTGGTCCACTCGTTTATTAGAATTAGCGAAAAACAATCTGCTGACATTACTACGGTTGCTCCTGGTATTGCTGAAGCATTGCTTACGACGCTTGCGGGTTTGATTGTCGCTATTCCAGCATTTCTGATGTTCCATTATTTGGATAATGATGTTAAACAATTAGAGTATCAGCTTTCTAAATTTGTGGATCGATATTGTCTTGTTCTTAAGTCTCTCTTTCGTTCATAGGGGTGTGGTATGAATAAGAGGAGATTGAGAAGATTGAAACAACAAAAACCTGAATTGGTCGTCAACTTAACGCCACTCATTGATACAGCGTTAACGCTTTTGGTGATCTTTATGATTACTGCGCCGATGCTACAGCACGGTATCAAGGTTGAATTGCCACAAGGAAAGTCACAAGAGGTGCAGGCGACGCAAAAACAGGACGTGGTGATCTATATTGATAAGGACAGTGCAATCTATTGCAATGACGAGAAACAGGAATCAGAAGATGCATTATTGTCTTCCTTGAAAACAAAGGTTGCACTCAACGCTGATCAGACAGTGTATGTCAAAGCGGACAAATCAATCTCATATGGCCGCGTTATTGAAACAGTGGATCGCATCAAGTATGTCGGGGGTGTAAAATATGTTGCGCTGGCCACGCAAAAACGTGCCTAAACGATATCAGTTTCTTGCTAAATTATTTCTGGTTTCGTGTGCACTTCATGTCATGGCTGTGCTTGTGCTCTGTTTCTTTTACCGGAGCGGGACGGTCTACACGATTGATCTCAATCGTCGTTCGGCGCAGGTGGTCTTTTTGCCATTTCATAAATCAACAACGACACGTTTGTCAGGAGGATCACAACCTGGTGGAGCCGCACCAGTACAGAATGTACGGCAAAAACCACACAAGCAAAAACCGGCAACAACATTAGTTGCTAAGGTCATAAAGCCTGCCCAGAAAACACCACAAAAAAAGAAGGTATCTCAAACAGCGCAGAAATCCGTGTCACAACAAAAGAAAGTTGCATTAGTACCGCCACAACAGAAAGTAGACAATACTGCTAAAGTGTCACCAGCGGCCACACAAAAAAAGCAAGAAATGCCCATTGTCCCAAGAAAGGAGTCGGTGTCTTCAGTGGCAGAGCCTGTAGTTGCATCCTCGGTACTGCCAACGGATGTTCCTGTGGGTGATGATGTGATCTATGTTGGGGTACAAGAGCTCGACATGCTTGAGCTTCATGATTCGATTCGCAATGAGATTGAAAGAGTATGGCATCCCCCAGTTGGTATTGCTTCGGGTCGGTCCTGCGAGGTGAAATTGCGTGTTGCCTGGAATGGTTCGGTGGATACGGTTGAAGTGATCGAGGGTTCAGGAATCATTGCATTTGACGCGTCGGTTCGACATGCTGTGCTGAAGATGCAGTTTCCAAAAGGAGCACATGGCAAAACATTGTGCATACCATTTGTTCAGTAATAAGGAGTCTTTATGAAGCCGTTTCGTATTCTTGTAGTCCTGCTCAGCTTTGCTTTGTATGCACATGATCAGATTGAAGTTGGTAGTGTAAGTGCTCAGGTCAATGAAAAGATGGGTATTGTACTTGCGTTGATCGATCCCACAGGAGAGCTGCAAAAAGTGGGCAATGTTGTGAAACAAGATCTTGAATTTAGCAACCAGTTCGATGTCAAAATCAAAAAGGTTAGTCAGGTAACCGAGGCGGAACAGATTGCTGAATGGTTCAAAAAAGGAACGCCGTTTGTTGTGTATCTGACCAAAGAAGATGGCGTGTATTCATGGCGGCTCTATGACACTGCTGATGTATCCATGATCCAAGGTAAAAAAGTAGATCAACGGGGGAATTCACCACGAGGGTGGGCGCACGCTATCAGTGATGGTATCTGGCATTCGTTGATGGGAATACAGGGAAGTTTTTCTACTAAGCTTGTGTATGGAAAAGGTTTGCAGAAACGAGGCAAGCAATCCAAAAAGTATCTTTACGTACGTGATGCTGCAGACACAGCTGGCTATACAGAAACAAAACTTGTTTCCTATCCGACTATCAGTGTTTCACCGCGTTGGAATCGTGATACAAAACGGCCGCTCGTATTATATTCAGAGTATACACCAACTAATGTGCGTTTAATTGCAGTTGATATGGAGCGGAAACGTCGGCTGGTATCCGACTTTCAAGGGGTTAATATGCAAGCGGCGTATGCTCCTGATGGGACAGAAGTGGTGTATTGCCTGTCCCGTGCACCGCAGAAAACAATGCCACAACATTTTACGAGCCAGCTCTATCATTACGTTTACGATAAAAATAAAGACCGCAGCGTTTTCAAGCGATTGACGCTTAATTCGGATAATAATTTTGCACCATGCTGGGGTCCTGGGAAATCGATTTTTTATGCGTCAGATTCGTTTTCAAAAAAGGCTCCTGATATTTGTTGGCTTGATATTCAAGCACAGAAGATAACATGGGTCACTCAGGGAAAATATGCAGTCAGTCCAGATTATTGTGCAGTTAATAACAAATTGGCGTATTGTAAAATGATCGATGGACTAATGCAGGTATTTGTCTACGATCTTACTTCCAATATGCATAAGCAGGTTACCTTTGATGCTACCAACAAAGAGGATTGTAGCTGGTCTCCGTGTGGCACATTCTTGGCCTATTCGTCTGAGGCAGGCGGACGGAGTCGTATTGCCTGCTACAATTCATTAACACAGGAGCAGCGGTTTATTACGGCAGCTCATGAAGATTGTAGCTATCCGGCATGGTCTCCGGCCTATGAGCTATTTCCTGAGGTTGTTGAGTCAAGTCGACAGAAAAAGACCGCTATAGTATAGTGATCTTACAGGTTGCTAGCCTGTGATTCGGTAAGTTCAGGGATACCGTACTCCCGTGATTCTGAAATGATATGGAGCTCTAGATTTGCTATGAACAAAAATTTCAAAAAAAATAATTCATTTCCACCTAAGAATATGTCATGGACTGTGATCCTTGGTCTGGTGGTGCTTGGTCTACTTGCTTTAGTGAAGCTCAATGAAATGACCTATACCATCGATGATCTTAGTTACTCATCTTTCCTCCGCAAGGTCGAAAAGAATGAGGTTAAAAAGGTCAATGTCAGTGGCAAGGATGTTCAGGGAACACTTGCGGATGGCTCTCGTTTTGAAACCGTGATGCCAGCATCTGAGTTTGACTGGGATCTGCTCAGAAATCATGGCGTCGAAGTTGCTCTTTCAAGTGAGTCTGGTCTGTTTGGTATGTGGTCATTAGTGGGTAGTTTTGCCGTCTTATTACTGCTTCTTTTTTTCATGTTGTTTTTCCGTCAGGGGTCGCGTGGCTCTGGAGGCAATGGAGGTGCTGGTAATTTGTTTGCTATCAGTCGAAGTAAGGCAAAAATGTTTATGCCCTCAGCAATCAAGGTAACCTTCAAAGATGTTGCAGGGGTGTCTGAAGCAAAGGAAGAACTGCAAGATGTAATTGATTATCTCAAAAGCCCCGATAAGTACCGACGTCTTGGCGCAAAGATGACGAAGGGGGTTCTTCTTGTTGGTGGCCCTGGTACAGGCAAGACTTTGCTTGCTCGTGCGGTAGCTGGCGAAGCTAACTGTCCATTCTTTAGTATTAGCGGTTCGGATTTTATTGAAGTTTTTGTTGGTGTTGGCGCCGCTCGTGTCCGCGACCTCTTTTCACAAGCTCGTAAACATGCGCCATGTATTGTTTTTATTGATGAGATTGATGCGGTAGGTCGCCATCGTGGTAGTGGTACCGGTGGTGGTAATGATGAACGAGAACAAACCCTTAACCAATTACTCACTGAGATGGACGGTTTTGATACTTCAAATGAACCGATCATTGTAATTGCTGCTACCAATAGGCCTGATGTTCTTGATCGGGCGTTACTGCGTCCGGGCCGATTTGATCGTCGTGTAGATGTTCCACTTCCTGATTTGGTCAGTCGCGAACAGATTCTCCAAGTGCATGCGAAAAACGTAAAGATTGCTGATGATATTGATTTTAAAAAGATTGCACGGGGTACTCCTGGGTTTACCGGGGCCGATCTTGAAAATCTCATCAACGAAGCGGCGATTGCGGCGTCAAAAAAGAATAGCGAGCTTGTATCAATTGATGATTTTGAAGAAGCACGCGACAAGATTCTCCTTGGTAAAGAGCTTAAGACCATTTCTTTGACCGAGGAGGACCGCAAGATGACAGCGTATCACGAAGCAGGACATGCATTAGTGCAGCTCATGTTGCCTGAAGATACGGATCCATTGCACAAGGTTAGTATTATTCCGCGAGGTCGTTCATTGGGCGTTACTCACTCGATGCCAGAGCGCGAAAAATACACTATGACCAAACGTGAAGCTGAAGGTGTTATTACGGTTGCTATGGGTGGACGGGTTGCAGAAACATTAGTATTTGATGAAGTTGCTACAGGTGCCGCTAACGATTTTGAAAAGGCAACCGATATTGCACGTAGTATGGTTGTGCGATACGGCATGTCTGGTGCCCTTGGTACGGTTCACTATTCTCAACAGCCAGGCGAATTTGTGTATTCACAAAAGACAGCGGAATTGATTGATACAGAAGTGCGAAATATTATTGATGGTTGCTATCAGCGAGCCAAGCAGATCATCACAGATAATAGAGACAAGCTCGAGACTCTAGCCGCGGCGCTGCTTGAAAAGGAAACGCTTCAATCCGGTGAAATCTATGAGTTACTTGATATTAAACCACGACAAGAGTTTAAGCTTACCTAGCTCGCCAGAGAGAGGTTGACAGTGGATGGTTTAAAGGTCCTTATTGAGCCAACAATTCGTATTCTACAAGAGGCAGGTCGGCTTCTCATATCGTTTCGAGCGTCGTCACTTTCTAGAACGCGGAAACCTGATCAAGGCTTTGTGACAGAGGCAGACCTTGCTGTAGAATCATTTCTCGTGAACAAACTTTCTGAATTGACTCCTGGCTACCACTTTTATGCTGAAGAAAATGGTGAGATAGCTGAAGGTGAGAGTGACTATTGTTGGGTGATTGATCCTTTGGATGGGACTAATAACTTTGCTCAGGGCTTGCCCCATTTTTGCATATCTGTTGCATTGACTCATCGTCACGAGCCTGTACTTGGGTTTGTCTATCAGCCTCTTTTGAATGAGATGTTTCATGCAATTAAGCATGGGGGCGCATATCTAAATGATAAACCAATACATGTATCGTCACATAGAGAGATTGAGGGAAGTGTCCTAGTATCCTGTATTCCCTATATCCGTAGTGCACAGACGATACGAAAGGTCCATGAGATTACCGATTTAGCGCTCCATTATTGCGTTTTGCGTATTTTGGGTGCGGCGGCTCTAGACCAGGCCTATGTTGCCTGTGGCAAAATCGATGGTATTTTTTTAGGAGCTCTTGGTTGGTGGGATGTGGCGGCAGGTTTGCTCCTCATACAGGAAGCTGGAGGGATAGTTACTGAGATTGATGGGCGCAAGCTTGTTACCAAGGCATTTCGATCATTTATTGGAGGAAATGCCTATATTCATAGGGCATTGGCACAAACTTTACAGGATGATGAAGACAGTGAGAATTGAAAAAAGGGGCTATTGTAGTACACTGATCCTATCTTCCCAAAAAATATGAAAGGAATAGGCAATCATGGCTCGAGTATGTGCTGTCTGCGATAAAGGACCCAGTGTTGGTCAACACGTGAGTCACGCGAACAATAAGGTCAAGCGTTGGCTTTACCCTAATACCCACAAGATGAGATACACTATCCCTGGTAAGGGATCTAAGGTCCATCAGGCACATGTCTGCACCAAGTGCCTCCGTTCCGGTAAAATTCAAAAAGTTTTGTAAATAGGATATCGAATGGCAAATATTAAATCAGCCAAAAAGCGTGCCCGTCAAAATACTAAACGTCGATCAGTCAATGTGGCTCGTCGTTCAGCAATAAAATCGGTAATTAAGGATGTCGTCAAAGCAATCGATGCCGGAGAAATTGAAAAAGCTCAAGCATTGTTCAAGGTTGCGGAAACGCAATTATCTCGAGCCAAGTCGAAGGGATTAGTGCACAAAAAGACTGCATCGCGTAAGGTGAGTCGTCTTGCCCGTCGTGTGAATAAGGCTCAAAAATAACGTACATTGTTTTGGCAATGTTTTAGTAAAGCTCCTCCCGTTTTGTGGAGGAGCTTTTTTTTGCTTGAGTTTTGTTTTGAATTTATGGTACATCCCTAGGTGATGTTTTTCAAAGCTTTATGAAAGGGTGTATGCATGAAGCAGATTCTTTTTGCACTTGGGTGCTTGTTGGTATGGTGTAGTGCCTGTCATGCGGGCTTTACAGAATTAGTTACATATAAGTCTTCAGAAGAAATAGATGTTGTTGATCGTGTTGGTGAAGAGTTTGAAGATGATGGGGAAACATCTTCTGTAGTACAGTTTATGAACTATGCTCTTCCGTTTACGATTTTGGGACTTAATGTTTTGATAGCATGTGTTCTTCTTAGAGAAAAGAGAGGTCTGGAAAAAGTTGGGAAGGCATTAAAAAGGGCGGACACCGAAGTTACAACACATATGAATGCATGTGCTCGTAAGGTTGGTGAAGTTAGAGAACAGATTAGCCAAGAGCATGTAGGAGAGTCATGATGAATAAATTTCTCACGTATGTAATTTGTTTTAGTCTTACTTTTTCATGTGCGGCTTCAACACGTAGACAACCTCGATCTAGTGAGCTGGTACCGCTGATTTCAAGCGCTGCAGGAGGATTACTTGTTGCAGTTAATCTCGTGTTGTTGCACCGTGTTCGGCATAGCCGAAGATGGGTTAACAAAGTAATAAAGGATGGCAAGAATCATCAAGCACAAGCTATTCGTGGCTTAAAATACGAGGTGAGGCAGTTGTCTATGACTGATGAGATGAGCGAATCAGGCGAAGAACAGCCGTTGAAGGCTATAACAGAGGGTGAGGTTGTGCAGCAAGAACAATCTATGCCAACAGCTGAACCAGCACCAGAGGAACAAGCTGGTGGTGCGGCGGTTGATCCGCAAGCATTATGGCAAGGGTTTGTATACCAAGAATGTAATCCGTATTGGGATCCGTATGGGTTCTGGCCATGGCAGTGGGTGCAACAATGGTGGCAGGGTCAACAGCAATGGGAGGCATACCAACAACAACAGGCCGCAGTATATTGGCAGCAATATCAGCAGCAATTATTC
This sequence comes from Candidatus Babeliales bacterium, assembly GCA_016929235.1. Lineage (NCBI taxonomy): Bacteria > Candidatus Babeliae > Candidatus Babeliales > Candidatus Babeliales bacterium. Next base: position 28,652 of record JAFGJD010000005.1, read on the forward strand.
CAGCAGCAACAACAGATGGCTGCTCTCGTAGATCAGGCGGCGAGGGGATGCGTTGACGCTGAACGGGGGACAGAATGAAACTAAGATTTCTGGTACTGTCACTTTTATGTATGAGTCTACTCCATGCCCCTACACAACCAGAGCCAACTATTAATGAAACAAGCGCAGAGCAAGAGACTACATCTGAATCATGGACGGCGAATCCATGGGTTGTGCCGTTGTGCCTGTCGGGTGTTGTTGCAGTGTTGATTGGTGATTTGAGTGTTGCAGTCTGGCGTACGCATACCATGGTAAATAAATTGAAGTATGAACGAAGAAGTATGCAAAAACTGGGGGGAAAATTTGCGATGGCTGCTCGGTATTATGCCCGAAGAGGTCATCATCAATTGCCTGTTCGGGTTTCTCGCAAAAAACGGCGATCAAAGCCTGGCGGTAGACCAGCTTCAACGGAGCCGTTGGACGCTGGTCGTGAAACTGAATAGCATTACTTAGCAAAAAGGGGCATGTGTGAAGCATTATAAGCTTATTGGGTTAATCGTGTCGTTGGGAACGATGACACTTCTTGCAGAGCCTGTCGATATACGAGTAAATCAAGAGCTGCAGCGCTCTGAACAAGCGGATGGTTGGTGGAGGTCGTTTCTTGCACCTTGGGCACCGGCAGGGGCATTGTGTGCAGTTGTTTTGGTTGCTACAGCGGTTATGGCAGGCAGGCTGCAGAGCCAATCTGAGAAATTTGGAAGAGCAGCGCAAAGTTTTCGAAAAGATCAGGCAAAAGCTCGTTCGGTAACAGGTATGGCATACACCGTATCTGCAAAAGTCTTCAAGGCGTTGAAGCAAGAGCGAGAGCGAGCCGAAAGACGAGAGCGAACATATTTACGCTTCATTGAAGAGGAAAGAAGCAGGAAGTCGGGTGATGATATGGCGCATGTCCTTACGGGAGGTCAAGATGATGAAGCCGAGGTGGGCCCTGAGGCGCTTGATGAACTTGAAAAACAGCTTGAAGAACTTATGCGGCGCCAACTTATTGCCATAGATCGCCCGAGGGCAGGTGAACTAGGTGCCGATGTAATACATCAGGATATTATCGCCACCATGGAGGCTTTGGCCGAAGCCGAGTTAAAAGCATTGGAGGAGGGTGGTGATTCATCGGAGTGGGACCAATATTCACCTGGAGCAGCTGGTGGTCCTGAGCCTAAACCGATTCGTGGTCCTGGTGATATTGCCCCGAGGCAAACGCCGGCCCTTGTAATGAATTCTGAAGCCGCCCTTGAGTTGAAACAAGGACGAGCCGCTTATCAAGATGGTCAATTAGAAAGCATTTAGTCCAGAATATGTAAATTTTTTGCATAGGGGATGTGTATATGTGAATACAATATTATGAAATGGTAGGTAGTTTAATTGTATGGCCTGACAGAGGGTGTTTCATGAAGTTGTTGAAATGGCTGAGTTGTGTATTGATAGTAACACGTTCATTAATTGCTGCAGAGAGTGATGTAGCTGCTGCCGAGCCGCAACCAGCTGCACAAAGTATCATTTGGATAGCGCCAACAGTTGTTGTTGGGATTGGCTTTGTGACCACATTAGTTAATTTACTTCTTTTTAATCGCTTACATCATGAGGTAGATAATTGTCGTCGCGTTATGAGTTTGCAAGGTGCAGTTCTTAAGTATGTTTATGAACAACAATCTGGAAGAAAATTACCACCCAAATTAACAAGAAGAATATATAGAGAAGCTTTCAGAACAATGGAAAGGGCTGAGTTTGAAGGCGTGTTTGGTGCGAAAGAATTGCAGGCAGTTCTGCATGACAAAAGGCTGCAAGCGCCTCCATCCTATCACACTCAAGTTGCTACTGGAGACGACAGTTCAGATGGTGAAGAATTAACCGTTAGATAATGTACGTGAGTTAATAAGCTTGCGATATTCAAGTAAGAAGTTTTTTGCGGTTATTGTAGCCGGTCGAGAATTTCCTGCGTGCTCAAGAAGAGCAACCAAGACAAATGGTTGCTCTTCTTTGATACGGCAATGTGCAACAAACCATGCATGTTCCAATAAGTTTGTACCAAGTGTCCTGAATTTGAGACTACTGACTTGAGCGGTGCCTGTTTTAGCGTATACCTCAATATCCTTGAGTTTGTTTAAACGCCGACCAGTACCTTCAGTTACGGCAGAGCGCATTCCTTGTTGTAAAAACTCTCTGGTCTTTTTTGAGATTCTGAGCGGTTCTTTTTCAATTATTTCGGATTCTAGTATGCGTGGTTTTACTAGGTATCCCTCAAATATACTGGCGATCATACGGATGATTTGTATTGGTGTGACGAGTAAGAATCCTTGTCCGATTGCTGTCGAAAGAGTCTCCCCTTGCCACCAACGTTCATGACGAGTTTGTTGTTTCCATTGTCGGTCAGGAATTAATCCCGTTTTTTCAGGAAAGAGTACATTTGTTTTTTTTCCTAATCCAAATCGCCGTGCATAATCAGCTAGTGTGTCAATATTGATATGTTTTCCGATGTGATAAAAGAGAATATTGCATGATTCAGCAAGTGCTTCCTGTACACTCAGAGATCCATGTCCAGTATGACGAACACACCAGTGTCGATATCCGCCAAATTCATAATATCCCTTGCAATATACAATGTCGTCGGGCTCAATAAACCCTTGCTCTAGGGCGGCACTGGTTGTCACGAGTTTGAAGATCGATGCTGGTGGGTAGCAGGCATCAAATGCTCGATTTAAAAGAGCCTTCTTTTCTAATAGTTCTTGCCAACTCTGCATATCTACTGTTTTTAAAAAGATATTGGGGTCAAACGTTGGACGTGATACCAATGCTTTGATTGCTCCGGTTTTTGGGTCCATGATAATAAATACGCCTGCGCTTTCTGCTGGAAAAATAAGTTCTGCAATTTTTTGCATTTCAAAATCAAGTGTTGTTTGAAGTGTCATGCCAGATGCGGCTTGTTTGATTTGCGCTTGTTCAAGACTCTTGCCAACAGAGTTTATTTTTTTTTTAAGTAATCCATCTTCACCCCTGAGATCTTGTTCACATAGTTTTTCAAGACCCATTTTCCCAACATCTTCATAGCGAATATTGCCGAGAAAGCCGACTATATGGCTGGCGAGTGGGCCGTTAGGATAGAGGCGTGTGAATTGTGTGGGGAGGTCTAGATTCGGATGATTGGGAAATTGTTCGACAACCTGGCTTAACTGCTCAAAAGAAAGATCACGTGCAAGTAGGAGCTTCCTGCCAAATCGTTCGCAGATGGCGATTTGTGTTTTGAGATCGTCACTCAATGGTTCGGTCAGTATCGTATCAATAGAATCAAGAACAAGATTTTGTTGATCGGATAATCGACGTTTATGTGTTCCGTGCCAATAGAGATCAACCACTGGGCGGTTTGTTGCTAGGAGTACTCCGTTTATGTCGGTAATACTTCCGCGTTGTGAAAGAATTGGCTCCATTCGTGTGTAATTTTTTGTGCATAACGTGAGAAAATAATGATGTTGTGTAATCTGCAACAGGTACAATCTTGCTGTAATCACAGCAAAGCAAGCTATGCATCCAATAATGAGCAGCGAGAGCTTGATTCTGACAGATGCTATGGCGGTCATTGTCGTTACTCAGCAGGAACTTTCTTAGTCATGTCGTGAATTGGATGAATTGTGTCACACATCTCAGCCAATTGTGCAGATGTTACATGCGTGTATCGTTCTGTGCTTGCCAATGTTTTGTGCCCAAGGAGCTCTTGCACGACTCGTAGATCAACGCCTTGATTTAAAAGATGTGTTGCAAATGAGTGTCTGATTTTATGTGGTGTGATATGACGATCAACTTTTAAAAACTTTCTGAACATTTCAAAAATTCTTTGTACCGAGCGGGTTGTAAGAGGTGTATTGCGGTAGCTTACAAAAAGATGTTCATCCCGATTTGTTGTATGTGGGCGTTCTTCTGAAAGGTATTCGATGATACGTGCTTTTGCTTTTTCACCAAATAATGCAATGCGTTCTTTTCTTCCTTTACCATAAATACGAATTACTTTGTCTTCGATATTAATATCACGAATGTGAATTCCGATTAATTCTGAACAACGAATGCCAGTAGCGTACAGAAGCTCCAGGATTGCCTTATCGCGCTTAGGATGACGGCCCGGAAGATCTGAATCTTGTACAGTATCAAGGAGGTGGAATATCTCATCAACACTTAAATACACGGGAAGTTTTTTATCAACACGAGGTCTGGTGAGCTTGAGCGAGAGGTCCTTTCCAAATGTTTTGATAAATTTTTCAAATGATTTAAAACATGACATTTTTCGAGCAATGGAACTTTTGTCAATTTTTTTATAGTACAGATGTACGAAAAAACGTTCTATAGTTTGTTGCAGTGGAAGCGCCTGCTGTTCGGTTCTTTCGATCTCGTTCCAAAATTCTATGAATTGCTTGAGATCAGCAGCGTATGCACGAACAGTATTATGAGACATATTCCGTTCGATTTTTAAGTGATCTAAAAAGGTGTCTTTTTTTTCGGTGAACTCGGAAATTCGCATGATTATCTCCTTTTCGTGTCTGCGGATCATGCGTGCATCTTAAAATATCCGACATTCTTAATCAAGAAAGGATATTATATTATCAGGTGCCGACTCTTCGGCCTCTTCCCCAAGGATGGCCCGTATTCCATTTGCTCCAGAGTGTGTCAGGAGATTGGCAGAATAAGCTTCCTATAGCACCGAGTGCATGAGCGGAGATGGATGGAGAGTGTTCATAATAGGCATGTGCGATGGCATCTTGTGTATCCAGGGTCCAATGTGCGGCGAGCCAGGCGGCAATGGCATGGAGATAGAATCCCTTGTCAGTGATAATCCGATTTCTGAGTTGTTTAGTTGCAAACTGTGTAAGATAGTGAATGCTAAAGGCAGCTGCTGTTTGAGCAATAAAACTTTTTATTCGCATGTTCATAGAGGTGTGGTGCCTGTGCCTTTGCATGAATGAGTGGAATTCTTCTTCGGTCGATGCCGCCAAAGCAAGTGAGCTGAGCATGCATGTGCTTAGTAGTAGTTTTTTTATCATACCGTATAACTCCATGTATTATTCCAAATGAAATTCTTTACAACGACGGCTAACCGATGAGCGATTTACGCCAAGGAACGTTGCTATTTTATTTTGGTTTTTGAACTTATGCCATAAAAGGATCATGACTTTTTTGTCACGAAGTGCTTGCTTTCCTAAACGAGCTGCGTGTGCAAGATCAGGATCGGTACCCGTGTAGGTAAGATTAAACTCGGTGTCGTGTGTCGGTGCAACATTGTTTTTTTTCGATTTTTGAGATAGCAATATATGAATTTTTGCTCTGAGTCCATGCAAGCTGAGCGGCCTGTGTTCAAGTATTTTGGCCTTATCCTTCTCCGTGAGTGAAAAGAGATTCTTAAAGGTGTTATTCCTGATTGCTTGATCATTATACTGTTCTGCAAGTTCTAATAACTCATCAGAATGCAATGATAGTAATGACGGCATGTGTAGAGTTCCCTGTTTGAGACTTTCTAATAGTTCCCTTGAGAACTTACCATCGTGTACAAGAGTTTGTAGATTTTTGTCGGTAGAGCATATGATGCGTGCGTCACTTGAGCGCTTAATGTCACTCTTGAATAATCTGAAGTATCCATACTTGAGATATTCGGTCAGATGCTTTTGTGCATCAAGTGAGAGTCTATCAACATTTGGGATAAAGATTGTCCCGACCTTATTGGCCTGTTCAAACAGGGAAGGCGCTTCGGTTTTGCCAAAGATTGGGTTTAGACCAAAAAGTTGTATCGCTGTATCCACTTCATTTTGTGGTAATGCATCAGAAGATAGAGAGACAGTATGGAGTTTTGTCCTGCCGCTCATGATGTGTAAACAGTTAACAATGGATACAGTGTCTTCCTCAGGTACATCAACTAGGATTGCTGTGTTTGAAAGGGCCATTTTCATGAGCTTCAGTTTAAAATCTGTCATCATGGCGCCATTGCCAGGGATAACGTTATTGATCATATTTCCGGCTTTTGTGGCATGAAGATAGAGCAGGTAGTCCCACTGACTTGGATCTGAAAGTGACTCCAAGTGTTCATTTAAGATATCTGCAATTTGAGGAGGTCGTAGTACCATGAGCACATTATTATGCTCTAGATTAGGAATCCCAATTAAGGTAATTCTATTTCCATTTACATCGTACGCTGACATATTGACTTGCCCACGATAAATTTCAACTTGTTTTGCGAGTCTCCTTAGGGCTTTTACTAGGGGGTGACCATCTTGCGTATTGATGTTTTCAGGAACGAATTGGTGTATTGCCTGGTTGCCCAAAAAGAATTTACGATTTTTATAAAACAGAATTCCTTGTTCACGTTCTCGTGCTTTTTTCATGAAGAGCCAGATGCTTTCTTTCAGATGTCGTATCTCCTGTATTTTCGAATGCAAAGCCTCTTCTATAATTTTATCCTTTTGTAGTAGGGCATTTAAATTTTTGTTCTGTAGTAGATGAAGAATGTTTCCAAGATAACTTGCAAACACAATCATTTCGTCACGTTCAACATTATTATAGAATTCTTTTTTCTTACGAGCTTCTTGTTCAACTATAATATATCCGGTTAATGTATTGTTATCCCAGATAGGTAAGAAGATGTCTGCGTTAATAGTCGCAAGGAATGATAAGATTTTTTTATTGGTTTCATCATCATTATAAAAAACATCGAATGCTAATTCGTCAGTAATAAAAATTTTCTTTTCTTTCAAGATCTCTAGGACATTGTTGCTTGGTGAGTTTAAACTTATAAAATTTTCTGCAGTAGATTCGAGATAATCATGTTCACCATATTGTTGTGCCTTTTCATTCCCCTCTGTGTTTAGTGGTCTAATAATTAAATGTGTTCTGTGATAAGGAACATTAAACGCAACTTTGAAGAAGTTTCGTACAGTATGGAGTAACTCTTGTGATGTTGTAATACAACCGAGCTGTTCCAGGATTTCTCTAAAGTTATCAATGAAGTTAAATGAGTCTTTAAGTTCAACATGTTGTTTCATATTAAGGAACCGAAGCCCCATCATTTGTTTGGCAATGAAATAAATAGCGGTTGTCATCAACATACTAGCAACACTGTATACTGCGGGGCTGTTGGTTATGGGTTGTGCAAATTTCAGATTATTCCAGAACGAAAATGGTGACCACTGAATGAGATCAGCAAGGATGTAAGGGATGAAGATGATTTGTATAAGCGTTTTTGCTTGATGTTTTAGTAGCTTCGGTAGAGATGCCCTATGTACTTTGCCGAGTGCTATAAACAGAAGCGGTAATGTGAAAAGCTCGTAAATACATGCGATTGTTTCAAGTCGAATTTCAAAGGGTGTAAGCGTCTTGAGGTTATAATAAAAGAATGCAAAGTAAAAAAACGACGCTGAAAGGCATGCCGCACCAAATATGTATGCTTTATGTACCCATGAAAGTGGGCTGTTTTTATTGATCAGACTCTCTACAAAGAGAGCAACAACTGAAGATTGTAAAGCAAAAAATGCCCAACCCAAACGTAGGAGGAAAAACTGTGCCATAGGGGGAATATGAAAAAAAGTTCGACCAAGAAGAACAATAATCCATACAAAATCAACGATAAACGAACTTGTTAGTAATACAAGTAATGTTCGCCATGGCCGCACCGGTTTGGACGCTTTGTAGCCATGTATTGCTAGCCTGAGTGCAATAGAGGCCTTCACTATAATTGATGAGGCCATGACAACTACAAGAAATGCTGGATTTATCGTGATTTTATAAAGGTTTGAAAGTAGTTGTATCATGGCGATTGCGTCCTTCTTGTTGTTGGTGTACAATCCAGATGGTTTTAATAATCAGAGGTCCAACTTAATCGAAAGGGTTGTCATGTTTATGCTCCTTCTCTCGTTTTTTCTGTTCACAAGCCCTCCGGGCTGGCCTTAGTTGCAACAAGGTACCAGCATTTTTTGGTTTAACCAAATGGCGGGGATAAATGGATGGGTATTGTAAGCAATGAACATCGGCTCCGGGTGATCGAAGTACTGCAAACACTAGAAAAAGCAACAAGAGACATGCCGGAGCCGATGATTTTTTTGCTTAAAAAGCACTTCGGCCCTGATTCATTTATCATTTTGATAGGTTGCTTGTTGAGTTTGCGTGCTAAGGATTCCGTGACATATCCCCTCTGTTTAGAGCTCTTTAAAATAGTGCGTACACCGCAACAACTTCTTTCTCTTTCTCGCGAAAAATTAGAAAAAATACTTTATCCCCTTGGTTTTCAACGACGTAAGGCTGCTACGTTGCATACCGTGTGTCGTGAGTTGCTTGACCGGTTCGATGGGAACGTTCCGTGTAATGAAAAAGCGTTGCGTTCAATTAGGGGGATTGGCCATAAAACAACAGCCTTGGTATTGGCGGAGGCATGTGATACTCCGGCTATCTGTGTTGATACACATGTGCATAGGCTAGCGAATCAGCTAGGGCTAGTTCAAACTAAGAGTACTGAGGCGACTGAGCAGGAACTTAAGAAATTAGTTCCTCAGGAGAAATGGGTCGTGGTCAATCGGGTGTTTGTAACATGGGGGCAGCAAGTGCCTCGTAAAGAACAGATTTCCAAAATTATCGAGTTACTCAATGAAAAAAACGTACCGTGTGACTCTTGAGCTACACGGTACGTTTTTTTGAAATGCCTATTTTAGGCTTTCTTTTTTGACACCCGGCGGCGTTTTTTGGCTGTTTTGCGCTTGGTGGTCTTACGCTTTGCAGTTTTACGGCGAGTTGTTTTACGCTTAACTGTCTTGCGCTTTGTCGTTTTACGCTTGGTGGTTTTGCGCTTAACTGTCTTGCGCTTTGCCGTCTTGCGCTTTGCTGTTTTTCTCTTCTTCATTACGGGCTCCTTAGAATGAGGTTGGAGATATACCATCAATTTAAAGATACAAGTTGTACGTCAAAAAAAGCAATAGTTGTGCAATAAATTTCTTATACAGATACGAATTTATTGTTCTTTTGCCTCTAAGATAACCTGTTCAATCGTAAGCCCGAATGCCTGTGATCCATCGTGCTTTCGGAGGGTGATAGTTTTTGCATCTGCTTCTTTTTTACCAAGGATGAGCATCCAAGGGATTTTGGCAAGTTGTGCTGTTTTGATCTTCGCAGAAATCTTTTCCGAACTCTCATCAACTTCTACACGAAGACCAGCATCCCTGAGTTTTTTGTATACTATTTGAGCATATGCTTTTTGTTCATCCGTAATGGTAAGGATACACGCCTGAACTGGGGAAAGCCAGAGAGGCAGGATGCCTTTGTAGTGTTCAAGGACTACTGCAAAAAAGCGTTCTAATGACCCATAGATAGCGCGATGTATCATAACAGGTCGTTGTCGTGTGCCCCCAGGTGCGATATACGTCATGTCGAAATTTTCTGGGTTGCAGAAGTCTACTTGTATGGTTCCTCCTTGCCATTCGCGACCCATCGAGTCTCTGAATACGAATTCAATCTTGGGACCATAGAATGCGCCTTCGCCTTCCTGTAGGTTATAGTCTACCTTGGCAAGATTGAGTGCATTTTTGAGGGCGTTAGTTGCCTTCTCCCAGAGTGCAGCGTCGCCCATTGACTCTTCAGGTCTGGTTGAGAGCCCAACCGTGATGTCATGGAATCCAAACTTCTTAAGAACTCTGAAAGTGAGCTCGATTGTCTCTAAGATCTCCTGTTCCATCTGATCCACGGTACAATAAATATGTGCATCGTCTATGGTAAACGCGCGCGCACGCATGAGGCCATGAAGGACCCCTGATAATTCATAGCGGTGTACGAGTCCAAATTCAGATAATTTGAGCGGAAGCTCGCGATATGAGCGAGGTCGATCTTTGTAAATTAAGATAGATCCAGGGCAGTTCATAGGCCGAACGGCATAGGTGGTATCCTCTTCATGTACAGTGCAAAAGTACATCTTATCTTTATAAAAATCCCAGTGGCCTGAGCGTTTCCATAACTCGTTGCTAAGTAATACAGGCGTTTGGAGTTCTTGGTAATTGAGTGCCGTAAGTTCCGTGCGAAGGTACTCAATCATAATATTGAGTATAGTCTTACCCTTTGGGTGAAAGAACGGGAATCCAACTCCCTCATCGTGAAACGAAAAAAGTTCTAGTTGTTTTCCAAGGCGTCTGTGATCACATAGTTTTGCCTGTTCACTGGCGTCCTCGAATGCAATAAGATCATCTTTGGTGAAAAAGACAATTCCGCTAAGACGTTGTAGCGCTTGGTTGCTTCTATCAGCGCGCCAATATGAACCAGAGATGCCGGTGAGCTTAAAATGCTTAATATCACCAGTTGTTAAAACGTGGCCACCCTTACACAGATCATAGAAATCACCTTGGGTTGCGATACCAACCGTTTCTTCTGGAATCTGGTTGATCATCTCGAGTTTGAAAGGATTGTCCTTGAACAACTTCAAAGCTTCTGCCTTAGGAACCTGTTTGTGCTCTATGGGCAGGTTGCGTTGAGCAATCTCAAGCATCCGTTGTTCGATCTTAGGAAGATCACTTTCTTTGAAATTGTGTAAAGGCAGAAAGTCGTAAAAGAACCCTGTTTCTGTTGCTGGTCCAATCGTAAGCAGTGTTCCTGGATACAGTTCAGTAACTGCATGGGCAAGAAGATGAGCTGCCGAATGACGCAATAACAGAATATCTTTGTCAGGAGCCATGGGGGATTCCTTTACTAGTAGAATGAAAACAATACTTTGTGCAGTATAGTACTAACTTAGAGAAAAATTAAATATAGCTTGCCATAGCTGTATCTGCTTGTGAGGCTTTTTCTCGTTCGATCGTCTCCAGAATTGCTGTCGTACTGATAGCTGTGCTTCTGCTGGTCCTCATCATTCGAAGGGATTTAAGCACGACACCTGCAATTGTTCTTCCAGAAAAACCGTCCATCTGTTCTGAGAATTCATTGAGGTGCTCAAGAACATCTTCCTCAACAGGAATCTCTCTTCGTTCTGCAAATTTTTTAAGATGGAGTTCAAAGATGCGTTTGCGTTCATCATGACCAGGAAGCGGAAACTCAACCTTTTCACCGACACGGTCCATAACTGCTCGATCAAGTAAGTTTGGCATGTTAGTTGCAAATACAAACATGATGTTGTCTGAAGCTTGGCCAGTTACCTGTGATAAGAATGCATCGGTTAGTTTTTTAGAACGCTCGCTGACATTTGGATTGGAGCGACTTGCCAAAAATGTTTCTGCTTCGTCGACAAAAACAACAAGCGGGCGACGGCTTGTCTTCGCCCATTCAAAGAATGAGTGAAGCTGTGTAATATCATCTCCTGGTTTGAACTGTGAAAAGTCCGCACCAGATAAAATTGCGTAGTCACATTCGGAGTATTCCGCGAGTGCTTTTGCAAACATGGTTTTACCGGTTCCCGGAGGCCCATAAAACAGTACGTTCATAAGTGGGTCGCCATTAGCGTGTGCTTCTTTAGTAGAATCGGCAATTTCCATCAAAAGAGCTTCTTTTTCTGGTCTGAGCACAACGTCCAAGATGCCATTTGATTCTGGTTTATTGACGACAGTGTGCCACCAACTTGAAAGCAGCGTTTCTCGTGATGATTCTCGAACAAGTTGTGGTTGTCCAAGTCGGGCGCCAACATATTCAGCAAGGACTTTGGACATTTCTTTTGCTCCATAAATACCTGCAAACGTTGCGACGATAGCCCCAGAAAACAACATGAGGGTTCGTGGTTGACGGATATATTGTAGCGTCGCTAGATAGCGTTGGTTAGCCCCATGTTGTTCTTGGTGTGCTCGAACCGCAGCTTCGCGCAAGCGAGCCCCTGCGTTGGCTTGATCACGTAGAATATCGCGGCTAAGTTGTCCAAATTCTTCAAATTGTTGCACTGCGATGTCGGCACCTGATCGTTGGAATCCTCTAAGTTCATCTTCCAAAGCTCTAATTTGGCGATCTAATCTTTGTGCCTCTATATCATCCCGACGGTGCAAGGCTTGGATGTGCTGTGTTCTAAGTGCAGCTATAGTCTCTTCCAATCTTCTTATTCTGTCTCGATTATTGCGTCGATTTTCTTCTTGTAGCTGCTGGAGTGCGTGTCCAGCACCTTCGACAACCTCTCCCATCATTACTCCAAACGCGCGTGCATTTCGAGTAATCCATGCTGGGACTTGCCAGCCTGCACCATCTTCGGCTTGCGCTGCTCGAGGCTGTCCGCCTTGTTGCATGCCTTGTACAAGACCTAGGAGCTGTTGGAAATCTTCCATCGCATGCATTGATGGTATGCTGACTAGGAAAGAAAAAAATAAACAGTATTTACGGTTTATCATTAAAGCTCCTTATGATTATCTTCGTGCTTGATTTATTACTAGTTTAATTACTCTATACGCGCCATAACAGTAGATTCCCAAAAAACAAAGCGCTGGAAAATGCAGAGTTCTATTGGTTACCCAGTTTGTATACCAACTACATAGATTGCGTGACAAAAGATTATGTACTTCATGACTTGTCTCAATATATGCTCTTAGTGCAAGATCAGTCTCTTGAAGCTCTTTTATAGCCTCGTGTGTTGGATTGTGGTGAACCTTTTCGCGTGCATTATGATAGTTTTCTAAAACAAGATAGAACTCAAACCGTGTTGCTATTGCCTCAGTTACCCACATGCGGAGATACAGCGCTGAAATCATGTTTGCGACCATCATCAGAGAAAGATATTTAGCACAGAGAATAGCTGGTTTTGAGTACAGCCACGATAAGCGGGGTGGGATTAAAAATGACAAGAGCGTAGGTAATATTTTTTCGCGTTGTTCTTCTATAGTGTCATTGATTACATTCATTTCGCCTACGCGAGATCCAAGCATGCGAAGTCGTTGTATAACTGAAGGAAGAGTTAAAATATTTTGTATGTTGCGATCGGTAGTGAGCCAGGCCAATCTGTGGGTTGGGAGCATTAATATGAAATTGAGTATTGGATGTTTAATAAAACTGGTAAGCCATTGTGTAGTTGTTCCTAATCCAAGCGGCCGTTGCTCTTGTGATACTTCGAGCTGCCCTTCGGCGTTCTTTTTATAAATACACCATGAACGTGGATTCAATGGCTCATTTGCTAATGAGGATCGTCGCCAAGCGGGCAGGTATTCATTTGCGCTAATGACACCAGCAAGAGCAAACATGGTTTTTGGTGTTCTAACGTTATGCAGCGGCATCTCTAGAAGATTAAAGAATCTGGTAAATTCACTAGCTAAGAAGGAAGAGCATGCCAGAGAATAAGGATCTTTTGCGATAAACAACATATCACTTGCAATATGTTTGAGGAGGTCCATCATTTCAGTGGTATGTTTTGTACATACTTGATACACATGCTCAACTTGCTGGCTTTGAATTGTCTTTAGAAGCATGACATCTGCGGCAAGTAAGCCGGTAAATTCTGTCATGTAGACAAGATCTTTGTTATAGACTCCCACGGCAGGGAGGCCTAGGGGGAGTTTCATCTGACCGCGCAATGTATTTTGCCACATGATTTGGGCATTGCGCTGGTCGCGTTGTTCTTTAAAAAATGCAGGAAGATCTTGGTTGGTAAGTTGTTGTGCTTGTTCTATCGTTGCTGGAATATTTGCTACGGCATTGTTGAGTGCTTCCATATCAATCTGAACATCAAGTGCAGGTCCACCTTCTTGTGCGCAACATTCTGCGACAAGAAATAAAAACATAAAAAAAATCTTTACAGTGCGGTGAATCATTGAAAGTGTCCCTTGATAGCCATCGCAATTACTTGATCAAACTACAGTAGCCAGTTGTTGTAGTTTTGTCTAGTATAAACGCATTTTTTGCTTATTGGCGCTGCTTTTTAGCGTCATTGCTCTTTCTTGTAGTATAGTCAAAGTGATACGTTCTGGGTTTTAAAAACGAAGGGGTAGTATGGCAGAAGGAAAGTTGTATGTACTAGATACAAATGTATTGATACATGATCCACGTGCACTGTTCACCTTCGGAAAAGATCATGTTGGTATACCGTTTGTTGTTTTGGAAGAACTTGATCAATTCAAACGCGAAAGTTCTGATCGTGGTCGCAATGCGCGCGAAGCAATACGCTATCTCGATAGTTTGCGATCACGCGGATTTTTATCTGATGGGGTTCAACTTGATTCTGGTGGAACGATACGATTGATCTTGCCAACAACAGATGTATCAGTGAAGGGTATCCTACAAAAAGATCTTGCAGACAATGATATCCTCATGACAACATTGCTCATGCGCAAAGCCGGGTGGGATGCTATCTTTGTTTCCAAGGATTTGAATGCTCGTGTGAAAGCAGATGTACTTGGCATACCCGCTGAAGATTATTTGAAGGGTGTCGTCACGTGGGATGAGGTATACAAAGGCTGGGTTACCATTGAGGTTCCATCGGTACAGCTCAAAAAACAAGAGCCAGAAGAACTGCAACAGTTGCTTGCACAACAGACCTTACATCCTAACGAGTTTGTGATGTTGCAAGCGCGCAATAATCCATTCAACTATAGCATTTTTCGGTACATCAGCGGCAAAATATTCAAGCCAGTATATCAACCGCGCCTTGATTGGCCGCTTGAGGCGCGCAATCCACACCAGCTCATGGCTTTGGATTTATTACTTGATCCTACAGTAAAAATGGTCAGCCTTATTGGTCCTGCAGGAACAGGTAAAACCTTTCTCGCTTTGCTTGCAGGTCTTCATCAGGTTCTTATGCAAGATGAGTATCAAAAACTGCTAGTGTCTCGTCCTGTTATACCGCTTGGGCCAGACATTGGATATCTACCAGGCGATGTACAGGAAAAACTTCGTAGTTGGATGCAGCCTGTTTTTGATAACGTTGATCTTATGATTCATACTGCCGGTATCCATCATCATGTTTCTGAAGTTGAACGTGGCTATCACGAACATCAAAAGAAACGACATAAGAAATACAAGGAAAATGACACGAAACGGATTTTTTCGATTGAACAGCTTGAGATGGAAGGAAAGATTAGTTTAGAAGCAATCACGTACATGCGAGGAAGATCCATTCCGTTCCAGTTTATTCTTATTGATGAGGTACAGAATCTCAGTCCTCACGAAGTAAAAACAATTCTTAGTCGTGTTGGCGAGGGAAGTAAGATTGTGATTGCAGGCGATCCATTCCAGATAGATGCTCCGTACCTTGATTTCAGCAGCAATGGGTTAGTGGTCGCTAGCAACAAATTTAAGGGTCAGTCGTTATTTGGTAATGTCTTCCTTGAGATCAGCGAGCGTAGCGAATTGAGTAGACTTGCTGCAGAGCTTTTGTAGCGGGCTGCAACAGATTAATCGTGCCGTAATCGCCTTAAGTGCGAATCCCAGTGGTTTGTGCTTGAGTTGGTATAATGCGTAGCGGCTACATGTGACCTGATATCTACACGCAACTGGACCAAGTAATGGTCTAAGACCAACAATCAGAAATGATAAAAAGTAATTAACGACCTTCATGGATGACTTTGGTCATGAGCTTTATAATCTCTTCAAATGAGAGAGTTGCTGCAGGTGGTGCAACAAGAACAATAAGAT
Source organism: Candidatus Babeliales bacterium (assembly GCA_016929235.1). Classification (NCBI taxonomy): domain Bacteria; class Candidatus Babeliae; order Candidatus Babeliales; species Candidatus Babeliales bacterium. The sequence goes on from JAFGJD010000005.1 coordinate 44,219, forward strand.
CCTTGTTGTGTTCATAAAACTTTTGTTCATAAAAAATTGATTTGATTTGGCGCCTAAGCTTATTACGGGCTACAGCAGTACCAACTCTTTTGGGAACAACAATCAGAATGCGGCCATAAGCTTTTGTCGCAGGAGCGACTCTAAATGCAAGTCCGCGCTGCCGAAAGAGGAACGCGGACCGCTTGAATAACTCATCTCTCTCTCGCTTGGTAAAAACCGTCAATCCGCGAGGTAGAGCAACCATTATAGTTCCTAGTTTTAGTTATTGACCTTACGTGCTCTGACTGCAAGGCGCTTTCTGCCCTTACGGCGACGGCGTGCAATGATCTTGCGTCCGTCTTTAGTGGACATGCGCTTTCTGAATCCGTGTTTGCGATTACGCTTCTTACGCTTGAGAGTAAACGTTACTGACATTGAAGTTCCTTTGTTTCAGAGCATCCGTGATGCTAGGCATCGATGTATGCAGGAAATTTTTATCTAGATATACCGTAGTGTAACGGGAAATCAGACCTTTATCAATCTGAGGATCCCAGATAGCGCTCAACATCAAGGGCAGCGGCGCAGCCTGAACCAGCGGACGTGATTGCCTGCCGATAACGGGCATCAGCGACATCTCCTGCAGCAAAGACTCCCTGCCGAGAGGTTAGGGTATGCTTAGTGAGCTTGATGTGCCCGTACTCGGTTAGATCGAGCTGATCCTTGAATGCCTGTGTATTAGGGGCGTGTCCTATCGCGATAAAGACCCCATCAACTTGCAGATTATGGGAAGTGTTGGTTTTTTGGTTAGTGATAGTTGCTCCAGTGACTCGTTGACCATTGCCGCTGATTTTGGTGACTGTGCTGTTATAGATAATGGTGATGTCCTGATGTTCCTTGACTCTGATTTGCATTGCATGGGATGCGGTCAACTTATCCTCAATTTGAACGATCGTGATTTTGTTGGTGAACTTAGTCATGAATAAGGCATCTTCCATAGCAGTATCACCACCGCCAACGATTACTACCGGTTGATTTTTATAGAATGCGCCATCACATACAGTACAAGTTGTGACACCTTTTCCCCAGTACTCATCTTCACCGAGACAGCCAAGCCGTTTTGGTGTTGCTCCACTGGCTATAATGAGTGCTTTTGTCGTGAGCTTTTTGTCTTTATCTGTCCACAGGGTGATTGGTTGTGTGGCAAGGTCAGCTCTCGTGATGGTTGCCTGAAGGAATTCACATCCAAGATGCTGAGCATGTTCACGTATATTTTTCATGAGTGTTGGTCCGAGAATTGATTGTTCGCCAGGCCAATTTTCAACTGCAGTTGTTCCCATGAGCTGACCACCAGGTGTTGAGCCGTCGATGATGAGGGGTTTGAGATTGGCTCGTGCGGCATAGATGCCTGCAGTAAGTCCAGCAGGCCCCGAGCCAATGATGATCAATTGATGAACCATATGCCCTCTATCTTCTTGTTAAATGAAAAATAACATGATTTACAGTTTTTTCTCGAAGGCAAAAATTACCTAATGCCGATTCTGAGAGGGGTGTTTGCATTCCATTGATGCGTGTCACGGGTACACCAAAGTGAAGAAACTCTCGTGTGCGAGCTCGCTTGAGAAGATTAAGATACTGCCGTACATCGTTACGATTAATGGTGATGCTTTCTTTTAGTGCAAGTTGATCAATCAAGATCATTTCTTTCATCTGTTTTTCTGACAACTTCTTGATAGTTTCTTCAAAGCCCTTTTGTGTTCTATAGACTTGGTAATCTGGAGTTCGGTGCATGATCTCTAGTAACTCCTGTTGCTGGCGCAAGAGGATATGTTGAGGTACTTCAAATTTATGATGTTTGAATAATACCTTGAATGCCTCCTCGGTCATCTCTCTTCGTTGTGAAACATCGTTACGGTACGAAAAAACTTCAATTAGTTTTTTATGAATCTCTTTATGGGTGCGTAACCGAAAATATGTTTTAAAATCATTCAGGGAAAATTTTATGTCATGGACTACATCGAGAATGGTGATGCCAAATGTATAGTGTGTATCGAGTTGACTGCTAAAATATTCTTGGAAGCATTCTGCTGAGGTATAAAATGTGTCACCATTCTGTTTTCCACAGAATAATTTTTGAAACGGTTTATCTATTTCTTCATTACCGATTTTGAGCCACATTGTTTGGTGGTATGCGTCAAAGAGTGAACATTGTGTATGATCGGTTACTGCGATATCAAAGCAGACCCAGTCGCGAATAGAAATTGGTTCATCATCACGTAATATGACGTCGTCTTCATTTTTAATAAACAGTTGTACTTGACGATCGAGGTCACGATAATTTTTTCGTTTTGGAGCCTTAAAGGGATAAAACTTCCAGCCTTTGAGTGCCAGCTCTTCTGGAATGGTGCACTCAAAGGTAAATTGTGCATCCTTTCCCGGTTCTAGTTCAACATTGGTTAGTTTTGGGTCGCCTGTATAGATAATTTTTTCAGATCTCATTGCTTCGATAAGATGCGTGCGAACCATATAGTTGAGCATAAACTCTTGTACTTGGTGAGTAATCGGAGAGTGAAATGTTTTTGCGATATATGACGTAGGGGCCTTTCCGTGTGCAAAGCCATGTGCTTGCGTGTAGTGTTTTTGCGCTCGAGATGTTTCAGCATACAGTCGTTCTATGAACGGAGCTGGGACGGTAATGTTAACGGTACAGAATTTTGGATGAGATTTTTGAAAGGAAAAACGAAGCTGACAAGCTTCTGTGTTCATTGGCTCATACTCCTTTTTTTGGTGCAGGAGAAGGGACTTGAACCCCCACTCTCTTTCGAGAACTGGAACCTAAATCCAGCGCGTCTGCCAATTTCGCCACTCCTGCATTTTTTCTGGTGAGCCGCATTGGACTCGAACCAATAACCCACAGATTAAGAGTCTGTTGCTCTACCAAATTGAGCTAGCGGCCCATGTGTTCTGAAGATGTTTATACCAGAAGCTTTCACCAGTATCAATGATTCAGTTAGTGAAGTCAAACTGCTCGAATATCCTTCTCTTTTTTATCGCTTATGGTCTGGGCTTTGGCCATGTACTGATCAGTGATTTTTTGGAGGTTGTTCTGTAGGACCTTAGAAAAGTCCTCAGATATTTCCCTGTCCTGCTCTGCCTTTTTGACAAGGGAGCGGAAATCGTTGCGTACAGTCCGAATTCTATTACGGCAATCTTCGAGTTTTTTGCCAAGAGCTTTTACAAGCTCCTCGCGTCGCTCGCCGCTGACTTCTGGAAGCTGGATGCGGATAATGTCACCATCATTAACAGGAGTGATGCCAAGGTGCGAGGCAAGAATCCCTTTCTCGATATCTGCGATGATGCTCTTGTCCCATGGCTGGACCATGAGTAACCGTGCATCAGGGACAGAGATGGCAGCGACTTCTTTGAGTTTCATTTGTGTGCCGCCGTATGCCGTAACCATAATCCCTTCGATCATGGACGGGTGTGCGCGGCCGGTTCTGATGGTCGTGAGCTCATGCTCAAAATGAGCGATAGGCGCATCCATCTTTTCCTGTACCGCTTTGTCAAACTCATGAGAATAGGTGTTCTTGAGTGAAAGATTATTAAGCATAGGAAGACTCCTGTGGCTTATTACAAACTAATGTCAAATCGTGAGAACCGTCTTATTTTGATATTTTCACCCATTTTTGCAATCAGTTCCTTCAGATAGTCCTCAACTGTAAGCTGGTCGTTCTTTACATATGATTGCTGCATAAGACAAACGTCTGAATACAGCTTGTTGAGTTTGCCTTCAACGATCTTATCAAGCATTTTTTCAGGCTTTCCGGATTCCTTGAGCTGTTCTTTCATGATGTCTTTTTCGTGTTCAAGGAATTTGGAATCAACACTTTCTGGATCAAGATAAAGGGGCTTCATGGCTGCGATATGTAAGCAAATGTCGGCAGCAAACTGCTTGATCTCATCGGTACGAGCCACAAAGTCAGTTTCACAGTTTACCTCAAGGAGGACGCCAACCCGGCTTCCTGGGTGAATGTAGGCATGGACGAGTCCTTCTCCGGTAGCATTACCAGCACGTTTTGCTGCGACCGATGCTCCCTTTTTACGGAGTAATTCTGCGGCTTGTTCAAGGTCTCCACCAGCTTCGATGAGGGCTTTTTTGCAATCCATCATGCCAACGCCGGTACGGGCACGTAGTTGTTGGATGAGATCCATACTGATTTTAGTCATAGAGTCAGTTCCTTACATAGAGATAATCGTGAGGCGATCATTTCTTGTAAGTCTGCCAGATTACTGAATTTTGACAATGCTGCTCCTGGCTACCATATTGCGACAGGCTAACGTGTAGGTATTCGATTTTAGTTGTCGTTGCCTAGAACCGCTACAATGGCAGTTACAAATGATGCAACTGCTGCAACTTTTAAGGCGGTTTGTAATGCGTCTAATATTCCTTGTGCCTTAAATATCCAGCGCCGTTCTCGTACAGTCCCCAAAATAATTGACTTCCATTTTGGTGAAAGATATTGCGAATTAGTTACAGCATTGATGAGGTTCTCGGTTGCTTCTTCTAATTTATCGCCAGCTTCTGCGGACTCTGCTCGTATATCTTCTACGCCACGGGTGATATCGAGGCGTACTTGTTCAATCCACTCATTTTCAAATCGACCTCGTTCTTCCTCTGAGAATGGTGTGCTAGGATCCAAAACTTCTGCCTTACTTGCTAATTCACGTGCTTTTTGTCTGAGTTGATCAGGTGCTGTTGCTATATCTCCAATATCTGCTGCCAGATCATAGTAATAACTTGCTCGTTGAGAGAAATACTGTGTTTCCCATTGCACTTGACGTGTATCTCGTGTACCTCGGCCGATAACGGCTTGATCAAGTTCTGTTTGTGTTCGTTGTGCACGCGCTTCATATCCTCGTGCCATCATAAGATAATCTTTAACTGCCGGAGCAGTAGTTGGCTTTCCAAATTGTCCATCAAGAATTGCTCGACCAGCTGGGGAGTCTGAAAGCGCATTGAAGCGGAAGATTGCTTCTTCCATCTGACGAGCTTCTTCTGGTTTGTTAGCGTGTTCGAAAATAACCTGAGAGACTCGGAATGTTTTAACAAGGTTATTCCTGAATCCCTCATACGTTCCATCCGCGCTCGTGACTTCGAGGAGAGAGTTCCATAAAAGACGATGAGTCATTTTTTGTAAAAGTTCCTGTTGTTCTGTCTCAATACTCTCTTTCCTCTCGGCGCTTGTTTCAGGCTTGCGCCACTCTTCAATGAGGGCTTGGTATCTTTCCACAAACTCCTGGTTTCTCAATTCAATTTTTGCACGAGCACCTTCGCTGACAAAAAGAACACGGCTCCTGAATGCTGCTAGCTCTGTATAGATCTGCATAAGATTATCAGTGATGGTATCAACTTGATCTGGGCGCAATTTTTGTTCATTGAGTTTGCGCAATTCTAGCTGTGCTCGGCCGGTTTTCCAGCGCAGTTGTTGCTGTCGTTGTTCACGGGTCATATTACGTTCTGTACTTGGTCGGCGGGCCTCTAGGGCCTTTCTGAGTAGGATTGCCGTTTCAATTTGATCTAGTGGCACAGTACGGGGGTTTTCTGTTTGTCCTTTGAGTTTGTCAAAGAGCTTATTAGAGACATCTTCATCGGGATCCACTTCAACTGCAGTTTGTTCGCCGTCGACTTCTTTAAACAGCCAGAAGGAACTATTTGTGTTAGGATCGATTCTGCATGCAAAGATGTCTGGAAAACTTTCTTGAACGTCTTTTGGTAACTCTGCAAAACGAAACTCTGGAATGACATCAAAGCTTGTTACCTTGAGCTGGTTCAACAAGGGCGCATCACACAGAAGTTTGTATTGTGCGTATACAGAGCTATCAATACCTTCAACACCTTCTTCTACTCGGAAAAATCTCACGCGATACTGCTCTCTAAGGGTTTCGTGCATATACCTGTCACTATCCCGTTGCGTGGCAAGTTCCCCGATGAATTTTTGAGTATATCCTGCAGATTCTCCAACGAGTGTTACTTGGTCAAGCAAAAATGCTCGATCAAGTACGAGTCCCTGTTTGAAAATATCAGCTGCAAGATCAGTGACGTCTCGACATGCGTTGAAAACCGCTTCTCCTGAGGGATTTGACTCAGTGGAAAATGTTTTTAGTTGCTTGATTCTGTTATTGAAGACATCGAGGGCGTTAGTCTGTTGGATATCAGTTTGTAGCTGTGTGACTCTCGGGGTTTCTTGTTGTAACCGCGTAAGCTCGGCTTGTTTTGCAAAATAATCTTCTCTAAGAGCGGAATCTTGTTCCATTGCCCCTTCTCGCTCGAGTTGCTCTATTTCTTGTCTTAGAGATTGTTCTTGTTGTTGCCGTTCTTCACGGAATCTTTTGTATTCTTCTCTTCTGAAAAGGTCTCTTGCGTCTGTTCTTTCAAGCTGCTCACGGGGACGTTCAACGGGTTCAACCCTCATTTCAGCGGGTGCATTCAGAATTAATGGCATGCCACATGAAAGCATCGCAATCAGTAGGTGGATGGTGCGCTTCATAACGACTCCTTTTTACAACGCATAAGTTGTTAGAAGGCTAACATGGAGACTCGTGTGTAAACAAGAGTTGTTACATCGACGCAGGCTGTGAAATGCCTAGCAGGGATAGTACTTGATGAAATGTTTTGTTGAGGATGTGAATCGTTGCCAATCGGCCACGACTTTGTGTGATCTGATCTTCCTCAATAACGCGGTATTTTGCGTAGTAGCTATGGAAGGTTTGTGCAAGCTCGATTGTGTAGTATGACAATAGATGTATTTGGTAACTTGCTCCAATGACGTTGAGAAGTTGCTTGAGAGATGCAATCTTTTTGAGGAGCATTGCTTCTGCACGGGTAACATGCTTACAGTCATCATGCGTAATATCAAGAAGCTCGGCATATTGTTGAGCTTTTTCTAAGATGCTGCGCGTACGTACGTATGCATATTGAATATAATATACGGGATTGTCATCGGTTTTTTTGAGTGCAAGTTCGAGATCGAAGTCAAGATGCGCTTCTGGCTTACGATTCAAATAAAAGAATCGTGCGACATCAGTTCCGACCGTATCAATGATGTCCTGGAGCGTAACCATGTGTCCTGCGCGTTTTGACATACGCAACTGTTGATCTCCTTCTCTGAGTGATACGAGCTGATACAAAATCACATCAAGACGATTCGGATCATAGTTCATAGCTTCCGCCATGCCTTTGAGTCGCGTGACATAACTATGATGATCTTGGCCAAGAATCATAATAAGGTGATCGAATCCGCGGTTAAACTTATCTTTCATGTACGCAAAGTCTGCAGCTGCATACGTAAGCTCTCCAGATGATTTTTTGAGGACACGATCCTTGTCGTCACCAAACTCCGTTGCCTTGAACCATACCGCTCCATCTTTTTCATACGTGTGCTTATCATGAGCAAGTTGTTCTAGTTCCCGATCGATTGTGCCATTTTCATGGAGTGTTTTTTCTGAGAACCACATATCAAAAGTAATGCCGTATTTTTTGAGCGTTGCCTCAATACGTTTGAGTAGATGTGTGTGCGCGTACTCAATAAAGAATGCATCTGGTTGTGCAAGGAGAGATTTTCCATATTCTTTGACGCAGGTGCGCGCAAGTTCAACCAGGTACTCACCACGGTAACCGTCTTCAGGGAGGCTTACCAACTCACCTAGTTCTTGTTGGCAGCGGATCTTGAATGACGCACCTAGTTTATTCATCTGGGAACCAGCATCATTAATGTAATATTCTTTCGTAACCTTATGTCCGAGGAATCTTAGGACATTGCCCAGTACATCTCCAATGATGCCGCCGCGTCCGTGACCAAGATGTAATGGACCGGTAGGGTTGGCACTGACGAATTCAATCGAATACTTTTGTGGCGTGAGGCCTGATGGTTTAAAAAATGATGCTCCTGCTGCGTATAGATCTGAAGCGAGTTGAGTGAGCGCTTGGTCGGTAAGGGTGATGTTGAGAAAGCCAGGACCAGCTATATCTAGCTTTTTGATCAGGGCATGGTTCAATTTTGTTACTATCTCCTGCGCGATCTCACGCGGATTGCGCTTCAGTTCTTTTGCTACTACGAGTGCCGCATTGGATGAAAGGTCTCCAAACGCTTGTTTGGATTCTTCGAGGTTGAGGGAGCAGGTGATTTGGGAGAGGGTTGTATCTGATGGTGAGTACAGCTTTTTGACGACTGTGGTTAGAAGGTGCGCTATGGCTTCGATCGAATTCATAGAATATCCATTGCATGGTTAGGATGAGGAACGTTTGGATTGAGTCTAGGATAAACGGGATTATTTGGGAAGCAGAAACAGGAAAACCCAGGCAATTTACTCGGATCTGAAAAGGAGTATCTAAAAAGATTCGAGTACGGAAGGGAATATCCTGCCTGGGTTTACGTCTTTATAACCTTCTTCCTGAGTATATCCAAACAGGAATCAGCTTGCAATATATCAAGATAGGTCAAATTATATATATGACAAATTGTATGAAGATTGGTGCGTGACGAATGGGATCGGTATGCTATCCTGAAAAGGGGATGGGGTTTTATGTATGGAGTGACTATGAAGAAGGTAGCGGTTTTAGTTTCGGGTGGTGTGGACAGCTCTGTGGCATTGCGTTTATTGCAAGACCAGGGCTACGATGTTACTGCCTTCTACCTCAAAATTTGGCTTGAAGACGATCTGTCGTTTCTGGGAACCTGCCCTTGGGAAGATGACCTCAAGCAGGTGAATGAGGTCTGTGAACAGGCCAAGGTTCCACTCAAGATTGTGTCGCTTCAACGAGCGTATCTTGATCGTGTGGTTTCTTACACTGTAGATGAAGTGCGAGCAGGGCGTACGCCAAATCCAGACATAATGTGTAACCAAAGGATTAAGTTTGGCGCATTTTTTGATGTAATCGGTGGTGAATATGATCTTATTGCAACGGGTCACTACGCAAAGGTGGCTCGATTAAAAGATGATTGTGTGGAGCTTCATTGTTCTCCAGATCCAGTTAAGGATCAAACCTATTTCTTATCGTATCTATCGCAAAATCAGCTCAAGAAATTGATCTTTCCGCTTGGCGATCTGACTAAGGAGCAGGTTCGTGAGCTGGCAAGACGTTATGACCTTCCAAATAAAGCTCGCAAGGACAGTCAAGGATTGTGCTTTCTAGGAAAGATTAAGTTTCGTGATTTTGTGAAGCATCATGTTGGGGTGCAACCTGGTGATATTATTGAGTATGAAACAGGAGTCAGACTTGGTTCACACGACGGATTTTACTTCTATACATTGGGACAACGACAGGGTTTGGGATTGGCAGGAGGACCTTGGTATGTTGTTTCCAAAGATCAGGTTTCTAACCGGGTGTTTGTATCTAAAAATTATTTTAGCGATGATAAAATTCGTAATGAACTTAAGATTGATAAAGTATCATGGTTCTCAGGTACACGGTCTGACCTCACAGAATTGAAGATCAAGCTTCGCCATGGCCCTCAGTATCATGATGGGCGATTGCGATATCATGCCGACGGTTCTATAACGATCACATTGGCCCAACGAGATCAAGGGATTGCGCCCGGACAGTTTGCGGCTCTTTATGATGGTCCTGTCTGTTTAGGCGCTGGGATTATTGTTTGAATTAATAACTCACACGTGATATATCTTGTGCCTCGTAGTCTCTTCTCACGTTCTTACATACTAGGCAGGGCATGCGCACAATCAATCTGCGACGGTTTAAACTCTCTGTACTTACTCGTCTTCCTGTTCGCGAAACTAAGATTACGCTTCCAACGATGTTCACGTTGCTGCGTTTTGTCTTAACGCCATTTATTGTCGCATCCATGGTGTTGCAGCATTGGGGACTTGCCTTTTGGCTGTTTGTTATAGCGGCTGTAAGTGATGTACTTGATGGATTTCTTGCCCGTATCATGAACAAAAGAACCTTCTTAGGCGCAGCACTTGATCCGCTCGCTGATAAGTTTTTAATTGTCTCATGTTTTTTGACACTTACATTTGTACAGTCTCCCTTATTCGGTATTCCTGTTTGGTTCGTTATGTTCGTCTTGTGTAAAGAAGTACTGCATATTGCTGGCGCCATTACTATCTATTTGGTTGTCGGTGAACTCGATATTAAGCCAACTAAGTTGGGCAAAGCTACAACATTGGTGCAAATCACGTTCATTTCATGGCTCTTTTTTTGTTACTTCTTCCATTGGCTACCGATTAAAACATATAACTTTATGCTTGGGTTGTTGTTGACTATGGTAGGTTCCGCATTTCTTGACTATACGCGCACAGGTATACGTTTCTTGAAACAACACGTTGTGAGGAATTAGACATGCGTAGCATTAGCATTATGATATGCCTTTGTTTGATCGCGTCAGCAGAAGCAGAGTCGTTTATTCTTAAAAAAGAATCCTCTGGCCAGCGTGCTGCAGTATTGCGTGATGAGATTGCTGAATCATATGGAGAAGTTGCAAAAACCTCGTCGCGATTAATTCAATCGTTAGGTGGTATTACTGAGGCGCTGATTGCGCGTACAATGGATCTAGTGAATGGTGCGGCATGCGCCGTGCACAATAGCAATGTTGGAACACTTGAGCGCTATAAGCAAGCCTTGGATGAGTGCGAGCATGTTTTGAATGAGACTTTGATCTATGCTCAAAAGGTTGAAAAGTCACTCCGTTGTGATGCCAAGCTTATGGCAGATGATTCGAAGCGAAACATAGCGCGAAATTCTACTATCTAACTTACCTTAAGGCATGAAAGGATCATAGTAAATATGAAGTATATTCTCATAAGCAGCATGATGGTTTGTATTGGGAGTGCTGTGGGCATGGACCAACAGGATAACATTGCACAACGGCTTGCGCGACTTGAGCGGGCAGAAAAGCAAGCAAAAAAAAAGTTGTCCGCGGCTGAAAAAGAGCGCAGGAGGGCAGACCGAGAATGCGCTGCGGAGATGAGACGGGAAGAACAGACGCGGGAGAAACGCATGCAACGATATGAGCAGGAGATAGGCGCAGATTATGATCTTACGCGATATAATCCTGGTGAGCATGATGATGATTAAGTCTCTAGAGAAAAACAACTAACAACTCGGTGCTCAATATGAGAAAATATGATACAGTAGAGCACTAATAATTAAGATGTAGTACGCACCATTGTTCGAGAGGAAAAAGAAAATGGCTAGCTTTAATCGCGTTGTTATGATGGGCAACCTTACCCGTGATCCAGATTACAAACAACTTTCTTCTGGACAAGGCGTTTGCCGTTTGGGGATTGCATCAAATCGTCAATTTAAAAACAGACAAACTGGTGCTATGGTTCAAGAAGTATGTTTTGTAGACGTTGATGTTTGGGGTCCCCAAGCAGAAAGTTGTCGTCAGTACCTGCAAAAAGGGCGAGGCGTTCTTATTGAAGGACGTTTGAAGTTTGATACCTGGCAGGATCAAGATGGTAATGCACGGAACAAGCATTCGATTGTTGCTGATCGCGTGATCTTCATGGCGGCGACACAAGCCGATGAAACAGGGTTAAAATCTGAGTCATATTCGGGTATTGGTGATTCCGAAATGGAACAGGAACTTAATAAGCAAATTAATGAAGTAAAAGCTCGTACCAAATCTGCTCAAAAAACTTCCAAAGAGAAAACTTCAGGGCAGACTCAGGATTTCCAATTAGCTGACGAGCCTCCCTTTGAGGACGATTTGCCGTTCTAGCCTGATCTGGAGAGATTTTTGAGCTAGCTCTTATTGCGGTGGTATTTTACCTCTATCCCTGGGGACAAGTGTGTTTTAATCCAGCCTAATGTTGACAAATAGAATTCTCATATGAGAGGCTGAGATAAGAAACGTAGTCATGAAAATGCAGTACATGCACAAGGGAGTAGATGGTATGTTCAACCGGAGAAATGTGCGCATCCTATGGGCGATTTTGGGATATTGTCATGTTATGGCAGTAGAACCTGCTTCTGTCGAGAACAGCCATGCTGTGCTTGTATTTGATCGGTTATTTCCAGAAACAGCATATAGTATTGCCTTCAAACAGTGCGTTACGATGTGGCAAACATTGCGAGCGCGTCGTGGTCTTGGGATATCTGAAGAGCAAACCGGCGAGTTGGTTGACCATCTTGTCGCGCTTCACGGAGCTGTTGATTGCGTTATTGAACAAAGAAGTTGCTTGCTGGATGATATTGAGTATTTATCTGACGTTGTTAGTACCATTGCAGATGAACATACGGGAAGTATTCCCAATGAACAAGATAGAACGGTCATTTGTTCACGAGTACTGTTAGAGCGGTTGCAGAAAAAATTAGAGGATGTTGTGGCTGCATGTGAGCGTACTTAAAAATGCCACGTCATATTGACTTCGCCAGCGGCTCCACCAGTCATAGTATTAAAGATTCTTTGCCCTCCCACAGGAATGTTCATAAGGAATGTAACATTCGGCATTGCGGTGTTTCCCTCAGCTCCTAAATCGAATTCCCAGACAATATGAATTACATGCATAGACCATGATTGTAGTTGTTCATCTCCATTGACCACTGGATAGGGAAATGTTCCGGTATTACTTGGTAAATATTTTGTTGAAAGTCGTTGATTAAATGAGTAGGCAGTGGTCCACGAAAATGCATCATGGATATGATCAAGTTTAACATAGGCACCAAGGTGCCAGACGGTTCCTGGACGAACAAGTGCCGTTCCCTTGGCTAGCTTAATAAACCCATTTTGTAATGAACTGGTGCGCATGCGCACTATTTTTTCTTTTTCACTAAAGATAATGCCACCAAGGTTGGCTCCAACAGTTAGCCACTCAAATGCACCCAATGATGCGTCAATCGAAAAGGGGAATCCATAGTGACCGTTGTACCCTGTGGGGAGATCAAATACTGAATTCTCGTTTTTTTCATGGCCAGTTGGAAGCAGGATTCCGGTCTTGATTGTTGCATCGATGTAATCAAGTTCTCGAGTATCTTGATAGTTGGTGGTCCAGCCTGCCATGATTGTAATATCACCAAACCCAGTTGTTTCAACGCGTCCAGCAGTTAATCCATAGTGAGCGAGAATGGTTTGATACCCTCCAAGAAAATCCAGCCATGTCTGAGTATATCGATGAGGCTCAATATTGTCGGCAGGTGTCTTATCATTAAAGCCGATCATTTCAATTTTGAGCTGTCGTATTGGCATATAGACTTCTCCAAAGAATCCCTTTGTAAAATTCTGTTGAACAAGTAGCGCCCCCTCAAACAGAGAAAATTGACCAAAATATTTTACTTGGCCAAAAGTCCCACGGTCAGGGAGATCATTAAGATTATTGACCAGAGTTTCGAGAGGATTTCCGGCAGAGACACTAGGGACGTTGTCGCCTATGTGATGGAGATTCTCAAAGCCATAGAGATTAAGTAGAGTGGACTCCTTGTTTCCTGAGCTATTACGGCTGGTAGATGCAGAGCCGCCGGTCAGGAGCATCGCAGCTGTGGAGAGGCTTGGGCGTTCGAATCTCGGTTCACCCCAAAAAAGGGGTGGGCGATAAAAATGGGCATTATCCCGGCAGATGGCCATATGAAAACATGTCATGAGCGGGAATAAAGAAAGCGCCTTAAGCGCCCTAATAAAGCCTCGACCCAGTTTCAAGGATAGTCCTTTTTTCTAATCTACAATGTCCCGTAATGTATAGAACAAATAGCTGCAAAAGAAAAGGGGACTTTACCGAGTTCTTGTGGGGGAAATCAAGTCTGGTATACTAATCCGTAGAGGGTCCCAGAATAGAAACCGTTAAGGACAAGGTGTATGAGTATATCCAACGATCATAAGCAATCCGCAAATCAAGAAGCACATTCTATTACAACAGAATCAGTACAAATGGCTGCGGAAGAACAGCCTGATCCCTTAGCCAGTTGCCAAAATGAGCTGGTTGAATGGAAAAACCGCTGTTTACGTGCGACGGCTGATTTTGAAAATTTCAAGAAACGAACCGAAAAAGAAAAGGTGAACTGGATCAAGATGGCTCAGGGTAACCTGATTCAAGATCTCCTCGAGGTGATTGATGACTTTGAGCGGGCTCTCAATCAGACACATGAAAATGGTTCTGAGCAAGAGCTCGATGCATGGCTTAGGGGATTCAAGTTGACTAGTAAGTCTTTATATAAATTCCTTGAAAAATTTGATGTTACTGAGATTACTGAACATGAACATTTCAACCCTGAATTTCACGAAGCAGTTCTACATGTTGAATCTCCAGACCATATTTCTGGAGCGATTGTCGACGTGATCCAGAAGGGATACATGTTCAAGGATATGGTGTTGCGTCCCGCAAAAGTATCGGTTGCTAAATAAACCTTGCTGCCAGTTTTTATTTTTGCGCTTCGATATGAAGCAGCGGTGTGACAAGATCAATTGAGCGATCTTTGCTTTTCTTTTGACCTGTATACATGCGGTCTACAATGGCGTTTGTAAACATTTGTGATTTATTATGTGATAGCCCTGTTGCGTATGGTACCCATGCCATCAACCACTGAGCAAGACTTTCTGCATTGCTAAATGAAGAAACAGCATCCATTGATGTGATAGTGATGTTTTTAAATCCAGCCTCGGTTAATAATGTATGATACACATCAGCTGATTGCGCATAAAAGATATTGCCTTTAATCGGACATTGTTGTTTCCAGTAGGGGTCATTAAATATTGTGGCTATGTCCCTGTTCTCTCCACCAGTAGTTCGTATAAGTAGCCGCCCTCCAGGATGAAGCGCGTTGTACATATTGTTCAATGCTGCTCGTTGGTCCCTTATCCAGTGCAATGTTGAAAAACTGACAATTAGATCGTATGTATTACGAATATCCAATATTTGAATGTCAGCTTTCTGGAATGTGAGATTTTGTATATCGTGATGTAGTTCTTGTGCGTAGCCGATCATGTCCTGGGAATTATCAATGCCCAGGACTTGTCCATTGGGAACGAGCTCCGCAATTGTCGCTGTGACTCTGCCATCGCCACAACCGACATCTAGGACTTGTTCTGTGCCACCAAAGGTATGCGAGTCAAGTGCGTCATAGGCACTTTCTTCCTGAGGAACAGAATGTTTAGTGTAATGTTTTCCACACCACTTTGTCATGGCGTTACCTTAAATAGATCGCCAAAGTAATCTCAATGAAAATCAACAGTGCGATTAACAGCGATAGTAAATCTTCTCGTGCGCCGTCAATGCGGTTGAAGTATACCGTTCGGACATCTTTGATGATGGCTAGTTTTTTATCGATTGAATCCTTCCAGCTCTTGAGATCTAATTTGTCTACTAGCAACGAATAGATCTCGGTAAAGTAGGGTTCTCCGACGAGTTTGATACTACTTTCTAGTCGTTCTGTAATTACAGATATATCAACTTTGAGCCGTCCTAGATCACCAATTGGATGTGTTGAGCCTACAAATGGTAGATATGCCTTGAAGGGAGGCTTTGTTGCTTCTTGTTCATAGACATTATAAAGCTGTCGATCTAACACGCGATCAAAATACTGAAGCTCAAGCTTGTGTAAGTTTGAGAACTCGAATAGATCAAGAATTTCATAATATTCTGCGTCGTACGTGAACGCGGCTTCGGTATCAATAATGATCAGATCGCCACGATAGTATCCGGTTGCATCAGCAAGGATCTCTTCTTTTTGGAATTCAGATAATGATTCAGTTTCAAATCGTAGCGCTGACGCGATGATACCACCGTACTTGTTTTTCAATTCAGTGGCCGACACTTCTGGGTTTGGATCGACCTGGATTACAAAGTAGGACGAACGAAGATGAAAGAAATGTGGCTGCTTAATAAAATCTTTAATCTTTTTATATACAAGGACCGCATCGCTGTGACTTTGTTTTTGTGAATCATTATAAATAGTAATCAGCTTTTTCCTGATATTGTCGAGTGTATCATTAAACGGAATTTGATAGGTTAACGACAATACGCCAAAGTGGTGTAGCTTGCTGCTTACACATCTAGAACGAGCATTGTGTGGATGTGGCAACTCAATTGAAAGTGGCGCATGATAGTTTTTAAAATACTTTGGCTGTGATAGCGGGAGAAGCTGCACGCGCTGTGATTCTTTGATGGAGTCAAGATTAATTTCATCACCAAAATCAAATGCGTGGAATATAAAAAGATTTCCAGAAAAAACATAATCGTTCTTGTGTATTGTCATGATGTATTCCTTATTTTTTCAGGATGCTTAGGAATGCTTCTTGTGGTACATCCACATTGCCGATTTTTTTCATACGTTTTTTACCGGCTTTTTGTTTTTCAAGTAATTTTCGTTTTCGTGTGATATCGCCGCCATAACATTTGGCAATCACGTCTTTGCGTAACGGTGATAGCGTTTCGCGTGCAAGAACTTTTGAGCCAATAGCCGCCTGGATAGCAACCTGGAATAATTGTCGTGGAATTACCTTGCGCAAGCGTTGAACCATATCACGACCAATATAATATGCGTTATCTCTATGTGTGATAAATGTGAGTGCATCAACTGCTTTGCCATTTAAAAGAATATCCATTTTGACTAAGTCGGCTGGTTCGTAACCTGATTCTTCATAATCAAAGCTTGCATAGCCCGAGGTTAGTGACTTGAGTTGATCATAAAAATCTGTAGCAACTTCAGTCAGTGGTAATTTGTATCTGAGAATAAGTCTGTTTTCGGTCAGAAATCGCATATCGAGTTGCTGCCCGCGTTTTTCCGTACACAGCTTGATAATGTTACCGAGATACTGTTGTGGAAGAATGATGGTTGCATCAATCATGGGTTCATAGATGACATCGATTTTGTTTGGTTCGGGGAAATCCGCTGGATTTTCTATATCAATCATTTTATCTGTGTTGGCGAGTTTAATTTTATAAAGAACGTTTGGTGCTGTCGCAATGACAGACATGCCATATTCTTGTTCTAGTCGTTCTTTGAATACGTCCATGTGCAGCAGGCCAAGAAATCCGCAGTGGAACCCGACACCTAGTGCTGCGGATGTTTTCTTTTGTACGGACACACTCGCATCATTGAGTGTCAATTTTTCAATAGCTTCCCTGAGCTGTTCAAACTCCGTTGTATCAACAGGATAGATTCCTGCAAACACCATTGGCTTTGCCGGTTTGAATCCTGGGAAAGCCTTGCCGATATTGGTTGCGTGGAAGATGGTATCTCCGACACGAGCTTCCTGCACGGTTTTCATCCCGGTAATGATGTATCCAACTTGTCCTGCATATAATGCATCAGTTGGTGTTTGATCTGGATGCATCAGACCAAGTTCGAGAATTTCATACTTTTTACCACTTTGTGCAAGTGTGACTGTATCGCCTTTTTTCAGTACTCCGTTTTTGAGTGCAACCAGACAGACAACGCCTCGATAATCGTCATACCATGAATCGAATAATAAGGCTTTGAGTGGTTCTGCTAAAGCGCCTTGTGGCGCGGGGATATGTTCGATGATGGCATCAAGAACATCTGTCATTCCCTGTCCCGTTTTGGCAGAAGCAAGAATGATATCTTTTTGTTCGAAGTCGAACAATGTTTTCATTTCACCCATGACTCGTTTTGGGTCTGCATTACTCATATCAATTTTGTTGATAATAGGGATAATGCTGAGATCTTGATCAAAGGCGAGATAAAAGTTTGCCATAGTTTGAGCTTGTACGCCTTGGCATGCATCAACAAGTAGAAGCGCTCCCTGGCAAGCATACAATGATCGTGAGACTTCATAGCTAAAATCGACGTGGCCTGGAGTATCAATCAAGTTCAACAAATATTGCTCACCCTTATAGGTATAGAACATAGATGCAGTTTGTGCTTTCACGGTAATGCCACGTTCTTTTTCTACCTGGAGCTTGTCTAAAAATTGTTCGTTTTTTGTTCTGGTAGATACCGTGCCCGTGATTTCCAAAAGTCGATCAGAAAGGGTCGATTTTCCGTGATCGATATGTGCAATCACAGAAAAATTCCTGATGCGCTCAGGCGGGAATGACTGTAAATCTTTACTAGGTAATGCCATGATTTTTTCTCTACTCTATGGAGTGACTGTCCAGAGTCTCAAGCGGACAGGTTGCGCGTATACTCAAAAGTGTATGGAAATGCTGTGGCTTTGCAACTATTTGCCAAGAGGACTAGCTTCCCAAATTATTCAGATCCGCTGCAATGTCATTCATAGGATCATACGTGATAGTATTGTCAGTACTCATCTGGATGAGATGGTTCATGATGCGCTCCCAGAGTTGATCTTGTAGCTCATAGGCGTATGGATGAAATGCCCCGAGGACTTCCAATGCGTTGAGGCCCTCTTTGTTTCTATGTTGTGCGTCTTCAGGCGGAAGATTTTGTAAAAGAACTTCAATGACCTTTGCCTCTGCTGGGATTCCGAACCACAAATCACGGGGCACACTTATTAGCATGGGGAAGCTTACCAGCCATGCATAGACTGCCATCGTAGGAGATTTTTCAGAAATAAGATAAGCGAGGGCAGAAAGTAAGGTGCTTCCCATAAGTGAATTGGTGATGCGCCTTCCGAAATCTTTGCCAGTTCCTTTTATTTTGCTGATCATAGAGTTTCCATAGATACGCATTGCTGCCGTCAGTGGTGGATCCTCATATTGGCCCACACGAGTTGAAAGATTGGCACCACGCTGAATAGCATTGTGAACGAGCCTTGGCTTGCTTTGCATAATACCAGTCCATAGGTCACGCGTTGCTTGGGAGGGCGTCGCAGATATGGCCAGGTCGGTGCAGTTCCACAGAAATAGTACGGTTGCTACAAGATATGTTTGCTTCATTTATACCTCTTGCTCTAAGAGTACAAGGTCAAATACCTGTCTCACATCATCTACAAAAAAGAGCTCGATATTATCGCTTAAGTCTTCTTTGCATTCTTCGACATCTTGGCGATTAGCTTCGGGTAGAATGATCTTAGTAATCCCGATTCGTTCTGCGCCAAGAATCTTTTCTTTGACCCCACCGATAGGAAACACGCGACCAGTTAAAGTCACTTCACCTGTCATAGCGAACGTGTTATTGACGGGCCGATTGGTGAGTGCTGATGCGATTGCTACCGTCATCGCAACACCAGCAGAATTGCCGTCTTTTGTAGCAGCGCTTGGTGCATGAATATACCAATCATAATTTTGTATTGCATCTCGGTCGACGCCGAAAATATCAATGTGTGATTTAATAAAATTCATAGAAACGTGTGCTGAATCAAGACATGTGTTTATCATGTTTCCAGTGATATGAAGCTGGCCTTTTCCAGATGACTTTTGCACTTCGAATGTCTTTACGTTGCCAAATCCCAGTGATGGAATTACGATCAAGCCATTTACTACACCGACGCGACTTTTTTGAATATATGCTTGCTCGAGGTCTGGATTATACCCTACGCCAAGAAAGGGAACAAGATTATTTGGCGTTAACGTGGGAAGTGTTCCTTGCTCAGCGAGTTGAAGCGCCGCTTTTGAGCATATAGTGCGCATTTGCTCTTCTAGCTTTCTTACGCCTGGTTCAATGGCATAGTGTTCTATGATGTGTTTCAGGGTTGCTTTATCTAAAACAAGTCCTTTTTCTCCCATACCTGTTTCCCGTAATACCTTAGGAATAATATGATGAGCCGCAATGTGGATTTTTTCATCGAGTGTGTAGCTATTAAACTCAACAATCTCCATGCGATCGAGTAATACTGGATCAATGTCATATATGTTGTTGGCAGTGGCAATAAAGGTTACCTGTGAGAGATCAAAAGGAACATCGAGATAGTGATCTACAAATTGACTATTTTGTTCTGGGTCAAGTACTTCAAGGAGTGCAGCGGCAGGGTCCCCGTGCCATGAGTTTTCTCGTGCCAATTTGTCTACTTCATCAAGAAGAATGACGGGATTATTGGTTCCTGCAGCTTTAAGTGCTTTTAGGATATTGCCTGGCTGTGATCCGATGTAAGTTTTCTGGAATCCACGGATTGCGCTCTCTTCGTGTACGCCTCCCAGAGCAACTCGTTCAAATTTTTTACCAAGTCCGCGCGCGATTGAGCGTGCCAGCGTTGTTTTTCCTGTGCCTGGAGGGCCAGAAAAGCATAGAATTTGAGGTTTTGTATGATCACTAAATTGTTGAGTTGCGAGGTGTTCGAGGATTTTGTTTTTTGCTTTTTGAATTCCGTGGTGGTCTCGGTCAAGACTTTCCCTAACTTCACCCAGTGTTGGCGCAGCATCGGTTGTTGTATTCCATGGAAGAGAAAAAAGGAATTTCAAAAATTCATGTTGCTTTGGGGCTTCATGGGCACTCATATTGCGCGAAAGTTTTTCGATTTCTTCGCGCACCCGTTGTTCAATTGTTTCAGGAAGATTCAATGCTTCGAGCTGTGCCAGATATATATCAGATTCTTGTGTGTTGAATAGAGCAGTTGTTTGTAGTTTGAGAACTAAGATGCTGAGTACGTCATCTAGGTTTGCTTTGTTGGCAAGATCGAGAGCCGTCTCACTTTCGTGGTTTTCGGCATTTAGTCTCGCATCAGGATAGAATGCTAAGAACCTGATGATGGCGAGTCGTTTTTGGTAAGCCGATTGAAAGGTTACCGGATCCGCATAGATATGTTGGCGATGTTTACTAACCAAATCAGTTAAGACACGTGTTGCATAGATGAGGGGGGTATCACCATGTTCACCGTAATGTGCATTGATGGAGGCTCCTTCCTTGAGTGCATATTGAATAGTTTCGAGACTTCCTTGAGCAATTCCATAAAAGAGCGTTGCAGTTTTTTTCTGTTGCTCAAGACTCTCTGATTCATGCGCTTGCACAGTGGAAAGTGGCAACAAAAACATACTGAGGATAGTAAGCGAAATGCGAAATCGGTTCACGAGAGCCCCCAAGAAGTAGCAAATTGCATACTAGAAATATTGCAAACTAGTATGATCCATTTATTTGTCTTAGCAAGAACCTTGCTAGCATAGCAGGCGCGGGGGTTGCGAAGCAAGGGCTTATTTCTTAAATGGTGCATCGGATAATTCTTGTGTTCTCGTGCTTGCCGGGGTATGCTGTGGCTACCATGTTATTATCGAAAAATAAGCCTCTGTAAAGGGATCAGTTCATGGAGCCTACCATTCACGGTCATGATGGAAATAGTTCAATTAAGCCAGTGCTGATTGAGGAGGAATTAAAGACCTCCTTTCTTGATTACGCGATGTCGGTAATTGTTAGTCGCGCAATACCTGATGTACGTGATGGCCTTAAGCCGGTCCATAGGCGTATTTTATATTCTATGTATCAATCAGGCTTCTTTTATAATAAGCCGCACCGCAAGTCTGTTCGTGTTGTTGGTGACGTGCTTTCCAACTATCACCCCCATGGCGATGCTGCTGTGTACAATACAATGGTGGGGATGGTTCAAGAGTTTTCTAAACGATATCCATTACTTGACGGCCAAGGTAACTGGGGTTCTATTGATGGTGATAACGCAGCTGCTATGCGTTATACCGAAGTTCGTATGATGCGTATTTCAGAAGAGCTACTTGCCGATCTTGGCAAAGAAACCGTTCCCTTTGTTCCTAACTTTGATGAATCGACCGTTGAGCCGACGGTGTTGCCAAGTAAAATACCGAATCTTTTAGTAAATGGAACTGCCGGGATTGCCGTCGGTATGGCGACTGCGTTGCCGCCCCATAACTTGGGCGAAGTAATCGATGGCTGCTTAGCATTGCTAGATAACAGTGCCATTTCTGATGAAGAATTATTTGACAAGATTCCTGCACCTGACTTTCCAACAGGTGGTATTATTTGTGGCAGAAGCGGTATCGTTCAGGCATATAGGACTGGGCGTGGCAATGTGATCCTTCGTGGTGTTATTGATGTTGAGGAAACCAAAAAGGGTACTTCGCTTATTGTGTCAGAGCTGCCATATCAAGTGAATAAGGCTGAGCTAACGATTAAGATTGCAAACCTCGTTAAGGACAAAATTATTGATGGTATCTCCAACATTCGCGACGAATCAAACAAAAAAGGCATACGTCTTGTTATTGATATCAAACGTGGGGAGAATCCTCAGGTTGTTTTAAACCAGCTTTATAAGTATACCGATCTTTCGACGTCGATTTCTTTCTTGATGTTAGCATTGCTTGATAATAAACCCTTGATCTTTACGTTACGTGATATGTTGCGTGAATTCTTGGTCCATCGTGAAGAGGTTGTATATAAGCGGACTCAGTTTGATCTGAATAAAGCACAGGCCCGTGAGCATATTCTTGCAGGTTTATTAATTGCGCTAGCTGATATCGATAATGTTATTGCATTGATCAAGAAATCTAAATCTGCGCCTGATGCTATTTTGGAATTGAATAAAAAATTCTTACTCAGTGATGAACAAAGCAAAGCCATCTTGGAAATGAAGCTTCAAAGGCTTACCGGACTTGAACGTGAAAAGATTCAAAATGAGATGGGAACGATCAAAGAGTTAATTAAAACACTCGAAAACATTCTTGAAAATCGTGACGTTTTGCACGAAGAAATTCGTAAAGAGCTGCAAGAGATTAAAGACAAGTACGGTGACAAGCGTCGTAGCCGTATTGAAGGTGCTGTTGATATTCTCACAGAAGCAGACTTGATTCCTGATGAAGAAGTGGTTGTAACGTTGACACGCAAGGGATATATCAAGCGTGTACCTCTCGAAATTTATAACGTACAACACCGTGGCGGGAAGGGAAAAATGGGCGCAGCAAAACTTGATGAAAAAGATGACTTCATTGAAGACGTATTTATAGCCCGCAATCACGACGAGCTACTCTTTTTCACTAACTACGGTCGCGTATACAGTTTGCCAACCTACGTGGTTCCTGAGGCTTCGCGCACAGCGCGCGGACGCGCTGTCATCAATATCCTCAAACTGAACGAGGGTGAACGTGTTGTAAAACTGTTGTGTACGCGTGATATGGAAGATAAGTTCATTGTTATGTTGTCGCGTAACGGTATTATCAAACGAACAGCAGCCTCTAGTTTTACTAAGATTCGTCAGACTGGTATTCGTGCCGTAACGCTTCGTGATTCCGACGAGCTCACATTCTGCTCCATTAGTAATGGCGACGATACTATCGTTATCGCAACGGCAAACGGCCAAGGCATTCGATTCAAGGAAACAGAGGTTCGTGTCATGGGCCGCCAGGCCGCCGGTGTAATGGGAATTCGACTCAAGTCGGGAGATCACGTTGTGGGGATGGAAGTTCTTTCAGATGAACGTGACATACTCTTTGCTACTGAGCGTGGTTACGGAAAGCGTACTCGTATGGAAGATTTCCGTGTTGCTCACCGTGGTGGCTATGGGGTCAGAACTATTCCGACGGATAGCAGAAATGGCAAGGTCATCGGGCTAGCAGTGGTTGGTGAAGAAGCAAGTATTCTTCTGATCGATACGCTTGGTAAGATTATTCGCCTCTCTCCAAAGGAAATTAGGACCATGGGCCGTCAGGCAAAAGGTGTCCGTCTCATTAGGCTTGAGCCTGATCAGCAGCTTACAGCCGTGGTTGCCTTTGAGGAACAGGATGATTCTCCTGAAACTTCGGAAGCTGAACTACAAGAATCTTCACAAAAGGCCTCTGCTCCACAGGGTGCTGTCAAGGTTAAGATGAGTGGACCAGAAAACCCAACCGAATCGTTCTTTATGGGTGGTTATCCAGATGAGGATGGAGAGTCCGACTACATCTCTGGGGGTCTGAAAAAGGAGGCAAATGAGCAGCTTAAGCTGTTCGGCCCTGGTGATGATGTGGATGATGATGGATACGCCTTTTAGGAGCTTGGCATTTTACCGCTAACTGTGTATCATGGAAACATCGTATCAAGGATACGTCGTATCAGAGATACATTCGAAAATAACCGAGAAATAACTACTTTCTGGAGATAGTACGTCATGCCAGTACCAAAACGTAAGCGCTCGCGAGCGCGTCGTGATAAGCGATTTGCTAACAAAGGTGTTAAAGCCAAGTCCTTCGGTGATTGCTCCAATTGTAAACAGCCGGTCATGCCTCACCAGGTATGTCAGGGATGTGGATTCTATGGTGGTCGGAAGATCATGGTAACCAAGCAAGAACGTGCTCAGCTCCGTAAAGAGCGTCAAAAGACAAAACGAGCAGCCGCTCCTCAGGCTGCAGCACCCGAATCCCAGGGTGAGTAAAAGATAGGCCCCTCCCTCAGCGGAGGGGCTTTTGCATAAATAACTCCCATCTATAGTATGAAAATATGCCCCTAGAGGGCTTTTTCTATATGGAGGTTATGATGAATAGAAAATTTTTATCAATTTTACTGGTGGCACTATTGGGTCTTACAGGGTGTGGCGGTCACAAAGTATCGTATCGACCAGTCGAGCTTAAGGCTCAGCCTGTTCAGTCGAAAACTCAAGATGACATTGCAGTTTCTGCTAGGTGTTTAACTGATGCAGAAACGACACATTACTTTGGCGAAGAAGTTGATTTTGCCAAGGGTAGAAAGATTGTTCCTGTCCAGATTGCTGTTAAGAATGATAGGCCTACAGGGCAGCGTGTTATTGTCAACGCTGAAAATGTTCAAGTCGCTGTGGTTCCAGAACATGTGATTCTTGAACGTGGATCATTCCCTCCTGGAAATTCAACGCTTACTAATGTAGTCGGGTTGCCGTTGGCATACGCTGGAGCTGGCTTTGGCACGTGCATTATAGCGTCTGTTCTTTCTAGCTCGCAAGCTTGGAAGTTTTTTGCAGGATGGCAGGTCGCTATACCATTGACCCTGATAACAGGACTTTTGTGGTGGTTGGCGATTGAACTCTCGATTCCTGGTCCTGGCCATAAGTTCAAGAGCGATATTCGTCGTAAGACATTGAAAGAACTTTCTGTTCTTCCTGGCAAAAGCGAAACACGTTTGATCTTTGTGTATGAAGACGAACTCCCAGCATCATTAGATGTGGTTGTTAGAACGTGTGCAAAGAAAAGACGTAATGACCAGATGGTTGCGTTTCACGTTCCAGTGCAGAAGTAACCGCGCTGATTTATAGATTTGTAATATGAAGATGAGCGTCCGGGGTATCCTGGGCGCTTCTTTGTTGTATCTTGCCTTTTACCCCCAGTATGCTACGTTTTCCCTAGTATTTTTCCTCAGAAAATTCTTATCTCGTGTGGAGTAACGCATGGCACAAAGTTTCCTTTCGTATTGGTGGGGTGAGTATCGTAAGGTTCCGTATTACCAAGAGCTCCTAATAGGCGGTCTTGCGGTTATCCTAGGATTAGGGGGATCGTACTGGTATCGATCAATGGTAAGTGCTCGTGAGTTGAAAGCGCATAAAGCATTTACTGAGTGTTACGAGGTCTACGAACAAGCAGCACTTGCACAGTATGCAGAAAAAGATGACAAGAAGGCAGAACAACTTTGGGAAGAAGCAGAACTAGCCTTCAGGACAGGCTACCAACAAAACACTCGTTCCTATCTGGGACCTTATTTCTTGGCATTCGAGTCAGAAACCCTTGCACGCCGAGGATTGCTCGATAAGGCTATTGAGAGCCTTGATGAGTTTCTTTCTAAAATTAGTTCCTCCAGTAAGTTATATGGACCATACGCGGTTAAGCGTGCGCTCATGAAGATGGATTCTCCAGACGTAGCAGTTAAGCAAGCTGGGCTCGATGAGCTTCAAGATGAGTCTCGTAATGTCCAAAATATGCACCGCGATGTAGCGCTCTATTTTCTTGGTCAGTATTACACAAGCATTGGTGAGTCTGACAAAGCGCGCGGCGCTTGGGATGAGATTGCCGATATCGGTTCTGCACAAGACAAGACAACACAATCACCGTGGATGCAGCTTGTCAAACCACTGACAGCCTAACGGACGGGGATTTCATGAAGAACATTCGTGTTCGGTTTGCGCCATCTCCTACGGGGCATCTACATATTGGTAGTGCTCGCGTTGCGTTATTCAATTGGTTGTTTGCACAACATAACAATGGCACGTACGTTGTCCGTATTGAAGATACTGACACAGAACGATCGACGCAGGAGTATGCAACCTCTGTTATTGACGCATTGTCATGGCTGGGACTTGAAAGCCAAGAGCCGCTCGTGGTTCAATCAACACGAATCGATCGTTATAAGGAAGTCATTACACAACTTCTCAACGAGGGAAAGGCCTATCGTTGTTTCGTATCGGAAGAAGACATTGAAGCATATAAACGCGCGCGTATGGAGCACGGTGAACCGATGGGTTACCGTAGTCCATGGCGCGATAAGCAGCCCTCTGAGCAAGATCTCCAAAAGCCGTATGCGATTCGTTTGAAAGTACCTGATGACCGGATAACAGTCACCTTTGTTGATGAGATTCATGGTGAGATAGCTGTTGAAACAGCACAGTTGGATGATCTGATTATTCAGCGATCTGATGGGATGCCGACCTACAATTTTGTGGTCGTGATTGATGATCATGACATGGAGATTTCTCACGTCATTCGTGGCGAGGATCACATCTCCAATACTCCAAAACAGATTATTTTATATGAAGCGTGTGGTTTTGAGGTACCTGTCTTTGCTCATGTTCCCCTTATTCTTGGTCCATCAGGCGAGAAATTGAGTAAGCGCGATGCTGCGGTATCTGTGTTGGATTATCGACGTAATGGATATTTGTCAGATGCGTTTTGCAATTATCTGGTTCGACTAGGATGGTCACATGGAGATCAAGAATTATTTTCTCGAGAACAGATGATTAGCTATTTTACGCTTGAGCATGTGGGAACCAAAGGTTCTATTTTCGATGAAGATAAACTGAAGTGGTTCAATTCGATCTATATTAAAGAGACTGATGCAATCGATTTGTTGGCGATTATACAGCGTGACGTACGCCCTGATTTTGCACAGTGTGTTCCTCGCTTTTCTCAAGAGCAGCAACTTAAATTGATTGACATATATAAACCTCGTCATGCAACTCTCTCCGAGATTGCTAATGAGATAATTGAGCTTTATTCGCCATCACAAGTTCTTCCAAAGGATGCACTTGTGGAGTGGGCAACTTTTGAGAATGTTACTCGCTTACATGCAGTGCAAAATCTTCTTCAGGAAGCGGCTAGTTTTGATGAAGAATCATTACATCATCTCCTTAAGGGGTATTGTGCTGAATATAGTATAAAATTTTCTCTGATTGCTCAGCCGATTCGACTGGCATTGACGGGGACACCTTCTAGTCCTGGTATTTATGCACTTCTTTCCTGTCTTGGCAAAGAAGAAAGTTTACAGCGCATAGGTAACTTCGTTACATTGTTACAAACGGTAACGTAAGGAAGAGTTGTAAGTACGCGTAACCCATGAGGTGTTCATGAAGATTGCGGTCCTGTTTCCAGGATATGGAAGTCAATATGTTGGTATGGCAAAAGAACTCTATGATACCTCTCGCACAGTCCAGGAATTTTTCGAAGAAGCGGCACATTGTCTTGATAAGAATTTCGTAAAACTTTGTTTTGCATCGTCTGATGTTGAAATTAGCAAACTTGAAAACGCTCTTCTTGCTAATTTCCTTGTTAGCTCAGCCTTATATTCTGTTCTAAAAGAACAAGTAGATCTGCGGCCCAGTGTTACAGCAGGATATGGGTTTGGAGGATTTGCTGCTTTATTTTCTGCTGGGGGTTTAAATTTTCCTGATGGTTTGTATTTGATTAATAAATACATTGCTTTTTTTCATGAGTCTTTTCCCCATTTGGATAAGGTAGCCGTGCATGTGTCAGGATTTGATCTTGAAGCACTGCAGCAGGTGAT
Organism: Candidatus Babeliales bacterium; assembly: GCA_016929235.1. Lineage (NCBI taxonomy): Bacteria > Candidatus Babeliae > Candidatus Babeliales > Candidatus Babeliales bacterium. Next base: position 71,961 of record JAFGJD010000005.1, read on the forward strand.
TGATGAAGTGAATGAGGGGACATATATTGCCGCTTTTGAGACTGACAAAGATCATGTTGTGATTGTTCCGTCCGATTCGCTTGGACATTTGAAATATCTTCTTAAAGAGCATGGTATTAAGAAGATCAAGCCGTTCCCTGATATTGAGGGTCTTCATTCTGCGGATATGGAGCCTGTAGTAAGTCAACTCATGTTATATTCAGAAAAGGTTGATTTTAAAGATCTGCAGATTCCATTGCTTGCTAGTTGTGATACACGGATAGTTACTGATAAGGGGGATATTAAGGATGCAATGCGGCGTCATATGCTCTTTCCATTACAGTGGTATAGTGCTTTGCTGTCGTTGCATGATTATGATTTGTTCATTGAAATTGGTCCTGGTACGGTCCTATCAGAACAAATAAAAAACTTGTATCCTAACAAGCAGGTTATTTCGATTAATACCTTAGATGATATTGATCGAGCAAAAAGCATTTTCGAATTGAAACACACAGTATAGGGAGAAACAATGTCATCATTTGATCGAAGTGATACTGCGGCAAAACTATGTTCCATCCTTACAAAAGAATTAAAAGTAGATGCTGCATCATTAAAAGAAGAAAAAACATTTAAAGAACTAGGTGCTGATTCTCTTGATATGTTTGAAATTACACTCAAGGTAGAAGAAGCGTTTGGTTTGGAGATTCCTGATAATGATGCTGAACAACTCCAAACGATCAAAGCGACAGTTGATTATCTTCAATCTAAAAGAACAAAATAAATAAGTTCGTACTAAGTGATTTACAATGGAAACGGCCCGGGATATTTTCCCGGGCCGTTTTGAGTACTAGCTGATTTGGCTTAGCCCTACATGACTAAACAAGAATATTGATTAGTTATAGGCATAGCCACATTTGCCCCAGACACCCCAGCTACGGACTGCCTTGTTCTTAGCTCCAAGCTCAGCTTCTGCGCCAAGATCGAAGAAGATAGGGCCATGATTGTCGAAGAACTTAGCTTCGCCGACATCCCATGTGTAACCAATGTTACCAAATACCTTATGAGCAACCATGCGAGGACGCATTCCGCTGTTCACATCAACAACATCGCTGAGGGTATCAGTGGTTGCAATGACGTTGGTCAATGCAGCTGCTGTACCGTTACCGGCTGTGTTGTCAGTGTGCTTGATGCTGCCCATACCATATGTCGTTGAGTAGTCAATGTAGTTATCGCTTACATACTGAACACCCTTGACACCGAAGTAACGAACGGTTGATGTTCCGCAGCATTCATCGCAGTCGCTGTAGGTGCATGGATCACAAAGATTTGCTGGACAATCGAAGCTTTCGCAATCGCGTGCCTTGATTTCGTAACCGAGATCAAAGTTCCAGTTCTTGTGTTTGAGGTTGAAGTAGAAGAGACCGTCTACTAACCAATCAAATCCTGATTTGACACATACGGTGAAAATATCAGCAAAGTTACGGAGGCGACCATTGTAGGTCAATGTTCCAGCTACGTCTTCAAATTCCTTCATCAAGAGGTAACGTGACCACTTGGTGTCGGTTGGACGATAGGTGCCGGTCTTCATATCGAAGAGACGGCATTCTTCGCCCTTGAACACGTGGGTTACGTTTGCATCACCGAAGAAGTACATTGAGGTGGTTTGTTCATCATTTTCAAACAGACGAACTTGACCTTGAAGACCACCACCTAATTGCCAACGACGGTAACCAATGCGAGGATCAAAGATTGAGCGGTTTACTTCCATTGTTCCGGTTGGGAACACGGTGCGTGCGTACAATCCAAGATTTCCGCGATCACCATCTACCAAGGTATATCCAAGATGGAGAGGAATATCTGCTATGCCAACCTTATCTTGTGGGCAGTTGCAGATAATACGTCCTGCTTGGAGAGGAATATCCTTATCACCAAAGGTATATTTACCGCTGAATGCTTTGCAAATCGAATCGATGGTTCTTGGTCCAGCATAGTTACCACGGTTGACGTAGAGACCTGTAGTGGTTGTAAGACGGTTTTCCATTACGTTTGGAGCGAAAGCTGAGCCACCACGCTGGGTTGTGGTTTCGCAGGTTTCCATGGTCCAGATGGTGTAAGCTATAGGTAGCTTTGACCACATGTAAAGACCTTCTGCCCAACGATCCATGCCGAGATAGAAGCTTGGCTCAAAGATGAAGTTTTCAATCTTTGGTTTAAGCTCTAATGTTCCGCGGAATGTTGGAGACATACCGAGATCTTCAGCACGGATGTCAATAGTACCATCTAAGTTTTCACCAACAACGAATTGGTTTCCATTGGTGCATTCGCATGCAGGTGAGAAGTAACGACCTAGACGTTCTGGATTAAAGCTGTGTTGATATTCAAATGCTGCTGCTTTTACCCAGTTCCAATCTTCGAGACCATCTATGTTCATAAGATGGCCTTGACCCATGTAATCACGAGCTCTATTCATACCTTGTGAGAAAGGAAGAATATCAGGACGTGCACATACATAGTTGTCTTTGCCACAACCATAGTGTGTATAGGTATCGCTGCAGTCGGAATCGCAAGCGTCGTCACAATCAGCCAAAGCGCGTCCCGCCATACCTGCTATTAAAGCAAGGCAGAAAACGCTTCTTAACGTTAATTTCATATGATACTCCTTTTCAGATCCATATATGGATTGAAAACTCTATATAAAATAAATCATGAGATGCGTATAAGAATGAATTAAAAACTCCTTTTTTCTCGCGGGACACCCTCCTTTCGTACTGAAATAATGAGCGTTCTTTATTTCACTTCACTAAGCCTTTTTTCTTAATTGCGACAACCAGGTGCAGGTATCTAATGAAAGTATTAGCAAATAGCTTGAGCAATTGCAACTTATTGATCAATAAGTTTTTCTTAGGAACTATGTAGAGAGGAAAAAGAGCTTATTTAAAGATAAAATCGCTCGTTTCCTTCACATTTTTATGAAACAAAACTATGCAGGAGACCCGGTCCAAGCCGAGTCTCCTGACATTTTTGTGCTTCATGCTGTGTGATGTGTGGAGCTTAGTTGTAACTTACGCCGAGTTTGCCCCAGACACCCCATTGGCGTAACGCCTTGTTCTTATCACCAAATTCTACTTCAACGCCAAGGTTGCTATATATAGGATAGTCGCGGTCTTCCCACGTATAACCAAACGTTCCGTAGATTTTGTGTGAAAGCATACGCGGTCTGCGTCCGCTCTCTACATCAACGATACTGGTGAGTGTATCTGCTGTGCCAAATGTATTTGTAGCAGTTGCGGCAGCAGCGGCATGGTTGCCAGTGCTTGCATCAGAGATGGTTGCTGTTGGTTGAATGTTGGTGTTGCTTACAAGTTGTGTTCCCTTGACGCCGTACCTGAGGGTTGATGTAGAAGTGCATGAACAATCTTCACAATCGTCACCATAGGCTGGGTCACAAATCTTGAGACATTCACAGTCGAAGTCTTCGCATGCGCGGGCCTTTAATTCATAGCCGAGATTTCCAATCCAACCTTCGTGTTTTAACTCGAGGAAGAAGAGGAAATCAACCATCCAGTTAAAGCCAGATTTGATGCAGACATTGAAGATGTCAGCAAAGTTGCGGAGACGTCCCGTGTACGCGAGATTTGCATCAAATTCTTTTAGGAGAAGATAGCGAGACCAGGTTCCATTATTTAATTTATCAAATAGACGGCATTCATCGTTTTTGAAGATGTGTGTTACATACAAGTCAGTGAATGCATTCAAAGAAGTTTCATCATCTTTATTGTATAATTCAAGACGACCTTGTACTCCACCACCGAGCTGCCAACGACGGTATCCAACGCGAGGGTCAAAGATCGATTGGCGCACTTCTTTCGTTCCCGTTGGGAATACAGTCCTGAGGTAGAGACCGAGATATCCTTTGTCACGGGTTAGAAAGTTCCAGCCAAGATGTACCGGAATATCAGCAACGCCGGTCTTGGAATCACCACAAGATGGAATGCGACCTGCTTGCAGTGCAAGATCCTTATCGCCCCATGTTACGGTTCCTGCAAATGCTTGCTTGATGCTCTTTGCTTGAACGCGGACAGGATCATTTCCAACATCCATAAGATTTTCTAAGAAGTTGGTCCCACCAGCTTGTGATGAGGTTTCACAAATCTCAAGATCCCAATTGGTATAGTTAACTGGTATTTTAAACCAGAGATACATACCTTCAACCCAGCGATCCAATCCAAGATAGAAACTGGGTTCAAATACAAAGTTTTTGATTTCAGGGCGTAGACAGAGTGTTGCTCGGAAGGTTGGAGAAAGTCCGAGATCTTCGCCACGTACGTGTACGCCGCTCGTATTGTCTGGGCCTACGGTAAAACAGTTATTACAGCAACTTGGTGACAGATGTTTACCAAGGCGTTCTTTGTCGAAATTTTGATTGTACGCAAATGCTGCAGATAGAGCCCAGTTCCAATCATCGCGGTCGATGAGATTTTGTAAATGAGCTTGTCCTGCATAATCACGAGCGCGATTTTCGCCTTGTGAGAATGGAAGGAAGTCTGGACGAGCACATGCATCGACACCCTCAGCGCATCCACGAGCCCCGTTACATGTTGTCGTCGAGCTGCATGAAGTGCAATTGACGGCACAGCAGCCATCATTATCACAGTCTGCATACGCTGCATTAACACATGCAACGAACAAGCCCAAGCATAACAATCGCTTCATTATGATACTCCTTATATATAGAACGGTTATTTTTTTAATATCCCTATATTCGAATTCCTCCTTTCGAATATTTTTTCTTTCTTTAAAATCATCTCAATTACTTGATCAATGTAGAAGATAAGCATGCTCCCTTGCAACAAATCGTATTTCCAGTGATTTTATCGAGGCTTGAATTCGTTATTTTTTCGGAGCACACTCAAAAGTCGGTTTAACGATTTGTGCCAAGGTGAGGAAACTATGCTCTTTATTGCTTTGTGGATTGCGATTCAGATTATTACAGAAAGTTTTCCGATTAGTAGTTCGACTCACGTTGTTTTACTTGAAAAATTAACTACCATGCTGGGATATGGAGATTGGATCAATCGTATCCCAGACCACTTTGATGATGTTCTTCATTTTCCAACGCTTTGTGTGCTTGCATATGTTTTTTGGCCACGCTGGACTGCGATGGTGCGCATGTTGTGGTACCATTGGCAACGAGTCGTATTATCATTGCTCAAGACAGGATCTGGTGTTTTTGTAACCATCGTGCTGTATGGATTATTTATCGTTATTGGTAAAGAGTGGTTTCCTTTGCAGCTTGGATTGAGTATGACTCTTGGCCTACTGTTATCGCTTCGTTGGGTGCCTCGTAATGCCGAGCAGCCGTATACCATGATCATGGCTTTTATATTGGGGTTGGTGCAAGGCATAGCGCTGTTACCAGGTTTATCTCGATTGGGAACAACATATGTCGTAGCTCGGTGGTTACGATTATCGGTACGTGATGCGCTTGAGATTTCATTTGTGTTTCAAGTGCCCCTCATTATTCCTGCGGTGGCACGAGGCCTTGTAAGTGTGTACAAGAGTCCCTTTGCCGGCGAAGTATTGAACGGCAAAACGCTGTTGGTTATGCTGGTCGCAGGTGTCGTAGCCTATAAAGCATTACTCTGGACCATGGAGCTGGCACGATCAGGTCAATTATGGAAATGGAGTTTCTATATGATTCTTCCTTTGGTTATGAGCATGCTGATCTAACATTCTAAAACCGCTGAATATGTAAGGAATAGTAATGAGACGTAGATCGAGAAGAAAATCATGGACAATACCATTTGCTCATGAATTGATTGCACTTGCGCTCAGTGCCGTTGGGGTATTTTTATCGTTATGTTTTGTTAGCTTTGATCCGTATGACGCATCATGGTTTTATTATAGGAGCTCAGATCTCGGTATAAATAATTGGTGTGGAGTTGTAGGTGCACACACTACAGGATTATTTCTCTACATGTTTGGCGGAGCATCACTAGTATTTGTAGGCTTCTGTTTTTATGCTGCCTATCATATTGTAGTGTATGGCCGTAATCATTTTACACTACGGTCATTGATTGCAGAAGAAGCGGATCGTCTTGTGGCACTTACTTTATTGATACCGATTCTTTCTGCACTGAGCGCGCTTCATCGTATTGATCTTTTTCATGATATTGATCCTGGAGGACGACTAGGATATGTGATTACCATGATGATGCGGCCGTTCATTGATCGGATTGGAAGCTTCTTGGTTTTGTATACGTTGTTAACGATGAGTGCAATTCTTTTATTTCGCGTGTCGTTTGTTAGGGCTATTCAATTTATTTTCCGTGGGGTCAAAGCCATTCTGAATGTGAAATGGTGGGGGCCACCTGTTTCTGCAGTTGTCTATAAGGGGGTTGTTTTATCGGGGCGTCCTTTCGTATTGACCTATCACGGCCTCAGGCATTTGTGGGCTGCACAAGATGCACAAGACGACATTTCAGTAGTCGAGTTTCAGGCTGATGAAGAAGTTGACGAGGTCGTTAAGCAAGTGCATAAGGATGCATTTTGGAATCGTTATCAAGAACAATCAGATGTTGTTGCGGCGCAGGCAGTAGCTCGTCAACATATTCCCGAAGAGACTGATCATGAATCAGTATCGAAACCTCAGTTGCAACCTCGTAAGCCATATCGTGTTCCCGATGCTTCTCTGTTTGAGAAAAAGAATAATCAGGATTCTTCTAAGCAGATTTCTCATGAATTAAAACAACGTGCATCAGTGTTAGAGGAGAAGCTTGAGCAGTTTGGTATCAGTGGCAAGGTCGTTACAATCAAACCCGGCCCGGTGGTAACGCTGTTTGAATATGAGCCTGCCATTCATATTAAATTAAGCAAGATTCTTGCGCTTGAAGATGATCTTGCCTTAGCGTTACGCGCTACCAGTATTCGGATCTTAGCTCCAATCCCTGGGACTGCTGTAGTTGGGTTTGAAGTTGCGAATCAAAAACGTAAGCCAGTGTATTTAGCATCCATTGTAAGATCACATGCATTCAGCTCATATGATGGAGAGCTTCCGCTTGTTCTTGGTGCTGATACAGTAGGACAGCATGTGATTGTAGATCTTGCAAAGATGCCACACTTGCTTGTGGCTGGCTCGACAGGATCCGGTAAATCAGTTGCTCTTAACACCATGCTTATCAGTTTGCTTTCTAGTAAAACTCCTGATGAATTGAAGTTAATTCTCATTGATCCCAAACGTTTAGAGTTTTCATCATATGCAGACATTGCGCATCTCTTATTCCCGATTGTAACCGATACGCGTAAGGCTATTCCGATTTTGAAGTGGGTTGTTCAGCATATGGAAGAACGATATGAGAAGATGGCATCATTAAATGTGCGGAATATATCAGATTACAATGCAGCAGTGGAACAAGAAGATGCCTTTCCGTTTTTAGTTGTTGTAATTGATGAGTTAGCCGATCTTATGATGACGGCGGGACGTGATGTTGAAGACCACATTGCGCGTATTGCACAAATGGCACGAGCTGCTGGTATTCATTTATTAGTTGCAACCCAACGACCATCGGTTGATGTGATTACAGGTCTGATTAAAGTTAACTTCCCAAGTCGTGTTTCATTCCGAGTCACATCGAAAGTTGACTCACGTACTATCTTGGATGCTACTGGTGCGGATAAACTATTGGGACGAGGTGATATGTTATTTCTTGATGCGCATGCATCCCATCTCCAACGGGTGCATGGTGCGTACATTTCTGATCGTGATATTCGATCGATTGTGCAGCATATACGTGCAGAGCGTGCGCCTAATTATCTTTCAATTGAAGAAGTCTTGGCTTCTCACGATGTATCACTTGCTGGTTCTGATGATGCGTTATATCGAGATATTTTGACCTACTTAGATACGGTTGATGAAGTATCTATCTCTTTGTTACAGCGTCAATTCAGAATTGGATATAATCGTTCGGCACGTATCATAGATGCATTGGAAGCACAGGGAAAGATTATGCCTGCTGATGGCGGTAAAACGCGTAAGGTTATTCGCTCATAGTGATTTGTTGACAAAGAGATTAAAAGTCGCCATGTTTCCGAGGAAATTGTTTGTTGAGGAGCTTCTTCTCTTTTCATAAAAAATACGGAGTTATTGGTTATGCATATAGATGCATCGTTTTTCACTACTGCCGTTTCGGGATCAAAGATTCGGCAGGGTGATTTTCCTTCTCTATTTTCCTGTTCTATTGATTCACGAATACCGCAGAAGGGTGATATTTTTTTTGCATTACGTGGTGAGCGTTCTGATGGACATGAGTTTCTGCATGAAGCGCTTGCTAATGGGGCAACTGGGGTTGTAATTTCTCAAAAACGGGAAGACTTATTGAATCAGCTTCCTGATTCGATTTTAGTGATCACAGTGCCAGATCCTCTTTCTGCCTTAATTGCATTAGCACGTGCATGGCGCAAGAGGTTTACCTTTCCGATTGTTGCATTAACTGGCTCGGTTGGTAAGACATCAACGAAAAATTTAATTGCACATATCCTCGAGCAAAATCAATCCAATTACTTGGTTGCGCATGGTAATCAAAATACGCAGATTGGTGTTGCTATGAATATCGTTCGTATGACTGATCAGCACGATGGTGCTGTGTTTGAGATTGGCATCAATCAACGAGGTGAAATGGGCCGCATTGTCGACATGTTGCGCCCTACAACAGCTTTGATAACCGCAATTGGGCACAGCCATATGGAAGGGTTAGGTTCGTTGGTTGATATTGCAGTAGAAAAACGAGATATCTTTAAATTCCTCAAAGAGGATAGTGTGGGATTTGTGTTTGGCGATCAGGACATTTTATCTGCTGTGTCATATCCTCATCCAGTGATTAAGTTTGGACGGAAAACAACCAATCAGATTCAAGCACGCAAAGTGGTGATTACGGATGCAGAAATACGCTGTACTCTTAAGATTTATAACAACAAGTATGGTGTAGTATTACCGTATATTCATGGTGGTATGTTAAATAATATTTTGGCTGCTGTATCGGTGACACAGTATCTTGGTGTTCCAAAGGATACTATTATTACTGCCATTCAAAAACCAGTCGTAGTACCACGACGGTTTCAAGTCAAACCAATTGGCGATAGTATCATGATCGATGACTGCTATAATGCAAACCCGGAGAGCATGAAGGCTGCGTTGCTTGCACTTCAACAATTAGAAACAGATGCATACAAGGTTGCTGTTCTGGGAGACATGTTGGAGCTTGGTAGCGATGCGATCTTTTGGCATCGTCAGGTCGGACGTTTTTTGCGTAAGGTTCCAAGTCTGAAACATCTCGTGCTAGTTGGGACGCAGGTTGAGCATACACAGGCGACAGCTCCGCGAACGGTAAAAGTTCATCGAGTGGCGACATGGGAAGAGGCTGTTGTGTATGTTGAGTCGATTCTTTCTCGTCGCTCTGTTATTCTGGTGAAAGGATCACGAGGAGTCGGTTTAGATAAACTTGTTGATCGCTGTGTTGTCCAACCAGAATCATCGTCAGTCCAGAAGGCCCTGCATGACCGAGAAGTATCAGCATAAATCGGTTCTTACTCATGAAGTTTTAACCTATATTGACCCCCAACCAGGGAAGGTATACTTAGATGTAACCTTTGGTGGTGGCGGTCATACCCGGGCTCTCCTGGAGCATGAGCCTGGATGTTCAGTCCTTGCAATGGATTGGGATATGGACGCGCTAGAACTCAAGGGTGAGCCTCTCCAAAAAGAATTTCCTGACAGGTTAAGACTTTTATGGGGTAATTTTGCTCATCTTTACAAGGTATTAAAAAAGGCCGGAGTAACTCAGGTTGATGGAATACTTGCCGATCTTGGGACATCTCAATATCAGATTGCTCATCGTCCAGGATTTTCAATTTTCAAAGAGACCGAGCTAGATATGCGCATGTCCCCAGCGCATCAAAAAACGACTGCAGCCGACGTGATCAATCATGCATCTGAAGAGGAGCTGCGTCAGTTGTTTTGGCAGTTGGGAGAAGAGCGGTATAGCAAGCAGATTGTGGCTGCTCTTGCTAGGGCTCGTAAGGATCATCGTATTACGACGACTAAGGAATTAGCTGAACTTGTACAGGCCGCAGTTCCCTATCAGAAATATCATAAGATTCATCCGGCTACTCGGGTATTCCAGGCATTGCGAATGTATGTGAATCATGAGCTCGACAATATCCAGGCATTTCTTTCTGGTGCTGTACGGGCCCTAGTTCCCGGGGGAAGATTGGTCGTGATTAGCTTCCATTCTCTTGAAGATCGAATGGTGAAGCAGTTTTTCAAAAAAGAGCAAAACGAAGGTCGTGTGAGGATTCTTACGCCAAGGGCGGTCATTGCTTCGGCTCAGGAATTAAAAGACAATATTTCAGCTCGATCGGCAAAACTGCGTGTGTGTGCTAAAAATTAAGGCGAAAAAGTGCCAGTGGAAGGCCAATTTCTTGGTTTGACAAAAGAAAGTTAACGAATTAGATTAGGCATCGGAGTCACTGTTTTGAAGCTGTAAAAGCAAAAAGCGGGTGTAGTGGAAAAGTTAGGTAGAAAAACAGTCGAGTGGTTTTCCATCACTCATCAGTGAGATAGTAAGGACGAGAATGTCTAAAAAAATTGAAATTACCGAAGTAAAGGTATATCCAGCAAAAGATAGTGGCAGGCTTAAGGCATATGCCACTATTGTGTTTGACAACTGTTTCATAGTCCGTGATTTGAAGATAATCGAGGGCGATAAAGGCTTCTTTATCTCTATGCCATCGCGGCGTAGAAAGGATGGCACATTTAGGGATATTGTGCATCCGCTCAATTCAGAAACTCGTCAAATGGTTGAGGAGTTTATCATCGATGAATATCAAAAATCAGTCGATGGCGAAGCAGCATCATTGTAGATTCATTTGGGGCGTAGCCAAGCGGTAAGGCACCGGTTTTTGGTATCGGCATGCGAAGGTTCGAATCCTTCCGCCCCAGCCATGTCTTTCTCCCGCATTTTTTTTGTTAGGCTTGTTTTTCGGACAGGTATTGTTTTTATATTCACGGAAGGAATGCGTATGAGTCTTTATTTTGTTACAGGAAATAGAAATAAGCTTCGTGAAATCCAGTTATTGCTTCCTCATGTGGAACAGCGCGATCTGGACCTAGTTGAGATCCAAGAAATCGATGCACATAAAGTAATCCAGGCTAAGTTACAAGAAGCATTTACTCATGCAGAGAATAATTCCTTCGAATTTATCGTCGAAGATACATCACTTTATTTAGACTGCATGAATGGGTTGCCTGGTCCATTTATCAAGTGGTTTTTACAAGCGGTTGGCGCAATGGGGCTTGCACATATAGCGCAATGTTGTGGAAATGACAAAGCGACTGCGCGTACTATTATTGGCTATGCATCGTCCCCCCAAGACATTCATTTTTTTGAGGGAGCGATTCATGGTTCTATCGTTTTACCTCGAGGTGAATCTGGCTTTGGTTGGGACCCTATTTTCTTGCCAGATGGTTATGATAAAACGTTTAGTCAAATGTCGATTGAAGAAAAGTTTTCGATTAGCATGAGGCGGCAGGCTGTTGAAAAGCTGAAGACATATCTTGAATCAAAGGGATAATAATGGGAAACCAATTATTGATTGCATCTGGTTCGAAAACACGGCATGAACTTCTTTTTGCATCGCGCATTCCCTTCACGGTGCTTTCGCAGGAGGTTGATGAATCGCAATGTGAGAAAAGCGGATCGCTGGAAGAATGCGTCACGCGCATTGCGCACTATAAGATGGATTATGTAAATGTTTCCATGACTTATGCAAAGAATGAAGCGATTGTGTTAACTGCCGACACGCTTGGTATGGATGCCCAGGGAGTGATTCATGGTAAGCCCGTTGATCGTGGTGATGCGGTCAAAAAGATCAAGGCATTGCGAGGGAAGGGAATAGTGGGTACAGCTTTCTGCCTCGAAAAACGTATGAAGCAAAATGGAGGTTGGGCTTCTATGGAGCGAGTCTGTCAGTATGTTGAGGCATCATATGTGTTTGATATTCCCGACAATTGGATAGATGCTTATCTTGACGCGGTTCCTGGATATTATTCTATGAGCGGCGCTATTACGATCGAGGGGTATGGATCTCAGTTTCTTAAATCAATTACTGGCTCATACTCGACTATTCTAGGTTTGCCTTTATTTGAATTACGGCAAGCTTTGGAGCGAATTGGATTCTTTAATTAAGCGTACAATTTTTCCCTGGATTCCAGCGTTTGAGGAGTTCCTTTAGAAGTAACTCTTTCGGAGAGGCGTTCGTTGGGTTGGGAAGTTTATTAGTAATGCGTTCAATAGTATGTTCGATAAATGATGTGTCGCAGGACGTGGTATCAATATGACGTACCGCTGGAATGATATCATTTTTTTTCAGCGTCTTTCTAAGCTGTTGTTCTACTGCATTGTCCAGGAATACTTCCATTTTTGACAAGAAATTCACAATGTACTGATTCATGTCATCAAGTGACTCAAAATCTTGCGAAGGCTTGTTTGCGGTCATTCCCTTAAATACCGCTCTATTAATCAGTCTTCGTAACCCTTCATTTTCATGCTCAAGTATCCATTCAATAAGTTTGACCAATTCGAGTGATACGACCACCTGCCGATCGGATATGGTGTCATCGAACATAGAGCCTCCCCTGAGTGTGATTTTGATTTTTCATCTTACCATAGCTTCGTATATCTTGCGCAGACGTGCAACCCTTTTTTGTACTGGGGGATGAGTTGAGAACCATGAGGTCCACCCGTTGCCGCTAAACGGATTCATGATAAAGATCGAAGCCATACTGACCTGAGCATTGTCCTGGGGGTTTAGGTGAGCATAGGTCATGTGGTCATGAATTTTTTCAAGTGCAGACGCTAAAGCAAGTGGATTATGCGATGCTTTTGCTCCTGTTTCATCTGCCATAAACTCGCGTGAACGAGAAAGCGCTAGCTGTACAATCATGGCAGCAAGTGGCATAAGCATTGCCACAAAGATCATAAATAATGGATTGCCACGACGGTTTCTATCATTGGACATTGACCCCCAGAAGGCAGCCCATCTGATCATATTGGCAAGGTATCCAATTGCAGTTGCAATAGTTGCTGCGATGGTGATGACTAAGGTATCTCTATTTTTAATGTGCGAGAGTTCGTGCGCGAGTACGCCACGAAGTTCTTCTTTGTTGAGAATTTCTAGAATACCCGATGTAACGGCGACCGAGGCATGCTTTGGTGAGCGGCCTGTTGCAAATGCATTTGCCATGCGCGTATTGACGATCCAGAGTTTAGGCATTGGTAGCTTCATGGTTTTTGTAAGCTCACGAACTATGTCATAGACCCAGCCGTAGCGTGTCTGGTCAAGTGGTTGTGCTTGGTACATTTTGAGCACAAGTGTATCTGAGAAAAAGTACATAATTCCATTCATAAGCAGAGCCATAATAAATGCAAATGTTAGGCCGTCCTTGCCACCAGTAAGGCCACCAATGAGCAAGAATAACCCGCTAAGGATAGAGAGTAACAGAATTGTCTTGATGTGGTTAAGAATCATAGCGTACCCTTTCTAGTCTTCGTATTCGATCTCCCAACCTTCTGATTCAGTGTCAGAATCATTGCTGGTGGGATTAGACTGACATTGCTCGATTGCTTTTTGCTTGATGACCATGAGGCGGTTGGCGCTTTCTTTGATGGCAGACTTTGTTGCTTCTTCTTGTTTCGTAAGGTCCTCAGTTGCCTGCTCAAATACGGTATTCATATCTTTTTGTAGTTTCTTAATCTGTTTTCTGAGCTTTAGGATCATCTCGACACCGGCGATATTAATGCCCATATGGTGGGTTAGATAGACAATCTCCTCAAGTTTCTCAATATCATCCTCTGAGAATTGGCGTGTTTTGCCTTCAGTTCTTTTTGGGCAGATGAGGCCCTCTTTTTCGTAGAGACGGATGGTCTGCTGATGGATAGAGAACATCTCTGCGACGGCAGATATTGAGAAAAAACCTTTCTTTCGTCTCATGGCGCTCCGTTCTCCTCTCACGAGTGGGTTATTTACTTATTTCCATTGTAGCATATATTTTTTTTGGCACTATATCAGATCCTGAATGAAACGGGGGCTCTATGAAACGAGGTCTTATAGCGTTATTACTGATGTTTGTGGGTATAAGTGAGGCTATTCAGACGAGAGTGCAATATGTCCGCTATGTCGAAGAAAAAGTGAATAATGCCATTTTTGCCCATCGGGTTGATATCATTGATGGTGTGGCCCAAGACCGATGGCTCATTAATGGTCAGAAGGTATCGGCAGAGGAATATGAAGAAGCTCTTTTGGATTCAGAGAAAGAGGAGCGTCGAGAGGAGCGTCGCAGGGTAGAAGCTCTCAAACGTCGGGAAGAAGAGGCTGAGGCACAGCACCAAGTATTCATACATGATGCTCGCAAAGATATTGCACGTAAACGACTCGAGCTTGTGATTAAGAATGTTGAATCCGAATTACTCAAAGTTAAAGAGCCAAAGCTTGAACCATATCTTGTTTTCGATCGTCAGACAGTTGCATCCGCAGATCTATTTAATCAGCTGCAAATTGATAGTCTTCCTGAAGCAAAACGATTGATTGCGCTCGGTCATGATGTGCAGGAAGAAGATCTGAGCAGAACAGCGGATCAGTTGGAAGCATTCGGCCCTCGTTTGCGTGACATGTTTAGGCTTACGGTGAAACAAGCGATCAACCAATGTGATGATACACGTTTGTTGAAAGAGTTACTTGAAATTGTTTCGTGATATATTAGACATTGAAGCGAATATCAAGAAGGTCACCGTCCTTGACAATGTAATCCTGTCCTTCGGTTTTGATTTTGCCCAGTTCTTTTAGCTTTACGATTGTCCCTGCTGAAAAAAGATCTTCACAATTAAATACTTCTGCACAGATGAAACCTCGTTCAAGATCTGAATGAATTTCTCCTGCTGCTTTTCTCACGGTGATTCCCTGTGGGATGGGCCATGCATGAGCTTCTTTTGGTCCACAGGTAAAGAATGTAATGAGTCCGAGGTTATGGTAGGTTTTTTGGATAATGGTTTCGAGCCCTGGTTTTTCAAGTCCAAACATTGCCATCATATCATGCGCTTCTTCTTCGGGTAACTGTGACAATTCATGCTCTATTTTTGCGCAGACAGGTATAACACGTTCTTTACCAAATGTTTTGACAAGTGTTTGTACGTGTGGGTTATCCCATTCTGATCCAATATCTTGTTCACTAATATTGGCAATGATCATGAATTTTTTGGCAGACAATAGGTTTAATGTTGAGAGTGGCTGGAAGGCCTGCTTGATTGCTTCAATATCACCGTGATCAAGTGCTGATCGTAGCGTGGTTAGTTGTTCAAGTTCCGCCTTGTATCCTTTTTGTTCTGCGGGGCGTGTTTGTGTTTTTTTGATCATGCCCTCGACTTTAGGAATACGTTTTTCAATTGATTCAAGATCTTTCAGAATCAGTTCTGAGACGATGATTTCGTAATCACCTAAAGGATCAATTTCTGTTTGTGTGTTGGTGACATTAGAACTTTCAAAGCAGCGGATCACGTGCAGGATAAGATCTACCTCACGTATATTACTCAAGAATGCATTGCCCAATCCTTCGCCAGCTGCAGCGCCTTTTACTAAACCTGCGATATCGACGAAGCTTACAGTACTTGGAATCAGTTTTTGTGAGTTAAAGATTGCTTGGAGTTTATCGAGTCGTGTATCTGGAACATTGGTAATGGCCATATGGGGATCTATGGTGCAGAAGGGATAATTTTCCGCCGGGACAGATGATTTGGTGAGGGCATTGAACAACGTTGACTTCCCCACATTAGGTAGTCCGACCAGGCCGGCTCTAATACTCATGAATACTCCAAACTTGTACTATATAACTATGGAATTTCCCTCAGTATAGCGCATATGGGCTGTTCGTGAAATCATGCCGGGTTTGTGAGAGATCTAGACTCTTTTAATATTTTGAAGAATGAGGTATGGTCGAATTCGTGGTAGTTATTCTTTCATTTCATACAGGAGAGTTTCTATGAAATGTTGTCGTACTCCTTGGGATACAGCTGCTTGCTGGATCAACGCAATTGCAGCCCTAAACATTGGACTTTGTGCCCTTGGTATTTTTGATATGTGGAAATTGAGCCCTATGTACACCATGGGTCTTGGTTATCCTCTTATGCTCTTGGTAGGTCTATCAGGTGCATGGATGATCGGACATGCTGTTTACCACATGATCAAATAAGATTTGAACAGATCTTATTGGAAAGGCTTGGCATTATGCCAGGCCTTTTTTTGTTGTTACCTCTCTTTGGGATTGGTTATAGTAGTCAGGGAGAATAAACAATGAAAAGGGAGTGTCATGAATAAAAAGAGGATTATTGTTTTAGGGCTATGTTACCTATCGGTTGGAGCCCTATTTGCGCCTGGAGCACCGGCTGGTGAGGGTGGCGCAAAACCATCAGAGTCTCGCTCTGAATTAGAACAAAGGCGTGAGGAGCGCGAACAAGAACAGCAGCGTAGAGAACAGGAGTTAGAGAGGGCGCGAGACACAAGGCGGACTGAGGAGCTTGAGCTTGAGCGCTTAAATAACGAGCGTGCTGAAATTGAGAGACAGCGTGAGCAGCGTGAACGCGAGGTATTGGAGCGAGAAGGAATTGATGCAAATGATCCTAGGGCTCAGGACGTTTTGAGAAGAGATGATCAATACAGAGCGATTGAGCAAAGGCTTAATGACAAAGATATTACGATTGGTGAGCATGATATGACTCGACTGCAGGCAATGCAGGACGCCTTAGAAGCGTCGCAGCAGCTTGATATTGTTAATACAGAGCTCTCTGACATTAATGCTCAGCTTGAACGGCCAGAGTGGAAAAGACGAGTTGATGCCATTGTGTCGTCAGTCACCCAGGCATTTCAAGAATGGAGGCAGAATAAAAGTTCTTCTATTAACAATGTGATCCAAAGAGTTAAAGACTCTATTTGGGCATCATTGATTGCGACTGCCAACAATATTATGAGTACCGGCCGTTTTATTTCAGGTAGATTAAATGCTGAATCATCTCGCATGGAGAATGATCTTATTGCAAAACAGGATGCTGTTAGAGAGGCGCAATCATTATTCAATGAAGGTGGCGGTATGGAGTCAGAGGCTGTTCAATTGATTCGTGACGCATTAACCGAAATGAGAGATTTGAGAGTTGCAGAGAGTGAGGGGACACTGGATGCAAAGGGGGAAGCCCGCTTACAAGAATTACAAGATACGGCTCGCAATCTGCTTGAAAGAGCTGAAGGGGAAGAGTTGCGGGTAATGAATGAATTGCAGGATCGTGCCAATTTATTGGTCGATGCCCTTGTGGAGAGAAATAGGACTCAATCTGACATTGATGCATTTGGAACGATGAGTCATGGCATGCGCCAGGTAGTGCAGACTACCCGTGATATCAATCTCAGTGATAGAGTGGCCGGTATTGCGGAGTCATTATTTGAGGGTGGAACCCCTGAACTTGGTCGGAGGTTGAACGTTAGGACGAGTACTGTTCATTATCAAGATGGATCATCGGCCGAAGTATATGAGTTTATAGATAGACAGTCTGGCGTTAACGAGCAAGCGAGAATTGATAAACTTCAGAATGTTGTCGACGGAATTAAGCCTGATGGACTAGATCCTGATCTCAGATCAGCGCTGAAGCAGCGATTGCAGGAAATTCGTGATGTGCTTTCAAGGGCGCAATTGCAACTTGCTGATAGTAGTAGAACCTTACAGAAGGATATAGTTATTGCAACATCATCAGCTGAGCAGGCTAGAAGTGACATTGTGCAAACATACGAGGAAAATATGGGCAAAGAAGGGTTTGAGAATGTTCCTATTCAAATTGGAGAGAATCTGATTTCTGGTCGCGATAGGATGCTGTATGCTCTTGAATATTATAAACTTGTTGAGCCAAAGCTGTTGACTGAGAGGACGCCAGAAGAGTTAGATCTAATTTTTGATTCCTTAACTCAAGAACAAGTAGACCAAGCCGTTCAACAAAAAAAACTTGAGCTTGAATCTTTAGAAGAAAGTGAACAAGTGCAACAACAGGCGATGGAAAGGCAAATGAATTATTTCATTAGATCTCCTGAACAGCGCGGGCAGTACAGTCAAGTCTTGAAGTATGAGCTTTTACAGAGATTAGATAGGCCTGAGGATGCAAATGCTGGATGGGATGCCTATTATGATGCCTTGGGGCAAGGTCTGTCTTTTTTAACACCTGAGACGAGCTTCAATTATATTTCGGCAATGGGTAGATATACGGGCCAGCTTGCTGAGCTTATAGGATCTTTAGACACTCAGATTGCACTACTTTAGATTTGAAAGTTTTGAATAAAAAAGAGCCGCAGCTTTTACACCGCGGCTCTTTTTTTCAGTACCTGGTTGCGTACTTACTCATTTATTTCAGCATCGATTGGTCCTTGGTCGGAGTGTTGATGCTGTGCTGATCCGTTTGCTTGTTGGGCGTCAGGACCAGGTTGTTGAGCTTGTGCTTCTTGCTGTTGTTTGTAGAGTTGTTCAGCAATCTTTTGTGAAGACTTTAACAGTACTTCCGTTGCCTTTTCCAGCTCATCCTTGTTGTCGGCGTGGTCTTTCAATGCAGCCTTTGCAGTTTCAACTGCAGCTTCAACATCTTTAATATCGCCTTCAGCAAGTTTCTCTTTATTTTCACGAAGTGTCTTTTCGACATTCACGATTGTGCTGTCAAGCTGATTACGCTTTTCAACAGTTTCACGTGCCTTACGATCTACTTCTTCGTTCGCCTTGGCGTCTTGGACCATCTTTTCGATTTCTTCCTTAGATAATCCACTATTGCTGGTAATGGTAATGCGTTGTTCTTTGCCCGTACCCTTGTCTTTTGCAGATACGTGTACGATACCATTAGCATCAATATCAAATGTTACTTCGATTTGTGGAACACCACGCGGAGCGTTTGGAATACCATCCAGACGGAACTGTCCAAGCATCTTATTGTCACGTGCAAATTCACGTTCCCCTTGCACCACACGGATATCAACAGCAGTTTGATTATCTTCTGCAGTTGAGAACACTTGTGATTTCTTTGTTGGAATCGTGGTATTACGTTCAATTAACTTAGTTGCTATACCGCCAAGGGTTTCAATGCCCAATGATAATGGTGTAACATCAAGCAAGAGAACATCTTTAACATCACCAGCCAAAACACCACCCTGGATGCCTGCTCCAAGAGAAACTACTTCATCAGGATTTACTGACTTGTTACATTCTTTACCGAAGTATGACTTTACCAACTCTTGTACTTTTGGCATACGAGTTGAACCACCAACCAAAATGACTTCGTTGATCTGATCTCGCGATAGACCAGCATCCTTCATCGCCTTTTTGCATGGTTCAAGCAAACGATCAAAAATATCTGAACACAATGACTCAAGCTTTGCGCGTGAGATTTTTACGTTCAAGTGCTTTGGTCCGGTTGCATCAGCGGTAATGTATGGAAGATTAATTTCAGTTTCATGCAATGTTGAAAGTTCAATCTTTGCTTTTTCAGCAGCTTCCCTTAACCGTTGCAATGCCATCTTATCGTTCTTAAGATCAAACCCTTGTTCCTTCTTGAATTCTTCAACAAGGTATGCAATCAAGCGTTGATCAACGTCGTCACCACCAAGGTGGGTATCACCGTTGGTAGATTTTACTTCAATAACACCATCACTGATTTCAAGAATAGAGATATCAAACGTACCACCACCAAAGTCAAAGACAGCAATAGTCGCGTCTTTCTTTTTATCCATGCCGTATGCAAGGGCTGCGGCGGTTGGTTCATTGATTATTCGCTTAACTTCAAGGCCAGCAATTTTACCAGCATCTTTAGTTGCTTGACGCTGTGAGTCGTTAAAGTATGCAGGAACAGTAATGACTGCTTCAGTTACTTTTTCACCAAGATACTCCTCAGCGACTTGCTTCAATTGGCTCAAGATAGCTGCAGAGATTTCTTGAGGTGTATACTCTTTGCCTTGTGCGACAATAGCGATATCGCCGTTAGGGCGCTTAGTAATCTTGTAAGGAATATGGTCAGCATCACCAGCGACTTCTTCATATTGATGTCCGATGAATCGTTTTGCTGAAAAGATAGTGTTTTCAGGATTAGTTACTGATTGTCGCTTGGCTAGTGTACCTACGAGACGCTTTCCGTCCTTTGTAAATGCGACGATAGATGGAGTTGTATTGCTACCTTCTTTATTTGGAATGACTTTTGCATTAGAACCTTCCATGAATGACACGACTGAGTTGGTCGTACCGAGGTCGATACCAATTATCTTTGCCATAATAAGTCCCTTTTTTTAGTGTTATATAAGGCCGGGATCATATACCCGGCTAACTTTTAAAATTCTCTATAGATTTTTAACTGTTCTGGAAGAAAATGTCAATGAGGTCTTGAAATTTTCTTAGTCTAGTAATGTAGATTATCTCATGCTTTAGTTGAGGCTAGTCTTTGGGAGGGGCTATCTGTGGCCAAAATAGTATGCCCTGAATTAAATCGATGTAAAGCCTGGATTCTGTTTGGCTAAGATGAGTCTCGAGTTCTTTTGTTTATATCTTTCTTCGAGTCCGTCTGATAATGCCAGGGGCTCCCCCTTTAAGTCTTTCTTACCTCCACTCCGCCCCCGCACGCCCCGGCTGGTGGGCCCGGGCCTTCGATGATGACATGGGGGTGGGCGAAAGTTCGAGACGGAGGGGTTGGGTAACGAGGGGGCACGGGTCTTGGGAAAGCTTGGCGAGCTCGTGCCTGAGGGCTCGAGCTACGAGGCTACGCACTGGGGGGAATGGATGAGGGCGCGAGCTGATAGCTCGTGGGGTAACAGGGCGGTGGTGCTCGGCTCCGTTTTCTATGCCCTGATCAAACACCCCCCGACTGTGCATAATGTGAATAAAAGAAATTATAAGGAATTATAAGGAATTATAAGGAATCATTATGTATAAGATTTTCTACGGACCTTATGATAGAACATGCTTATTGAGCCTTCACCTCCTCCTATCTCTCTACACACACTTCGCGCCTGCCCGCATTCCCGCGTATGCCCACAGAACCAATCGAACGTTACCCTTCCTTTTATATCCCTTACTTTTGTTATGGAGCAGAAAATCAAAACCCTCCATAAAGGGGAAAATCGGGCAGCCTCTCTACATCGGCCAGGTGGAATCTGGAGGTGCAACCGGACATATGAAATGCTCATGCAAAAAGCTACGCTACGATTGCTACTGTGGTTTTCGTTGTGAGGATCATTATCATAATACACGCATATCACCTTGTGTGGCGCCAGTTGTTGTGGCCATCCTGGTCTTTCTTTACTATATTTCCGTAGAATAGGGGTTGTGCGAGTAGGTCTTTGAGATGCACCCCTCAGTTCGTTCGTCAGCGCATAAATAAGATATGTTATAGTGAACTCCTGACCAAGACATCGTTGGTGATTATTCGTGCCATATGATGTTTCGTCAGAATGTGTAGCCCCCATTCTCTCTCAATGGACTTTTGGTTGACAGAGTGGGTTATTTCCGTTGACTTTCTCGGATCAAAACAAGTACTGTTATCATGTTACTAGGTATGGTTGAGTTGTAGAGGATTGCCTTATGAATGCCAGAATCTCCAGTCTTGCTATCGCAGGAAGTCTGCTTGTAACCCTTATTATCATAGGACGCCTTAGCATAGGCGTTTCGTATGCTGACCAATCTCTAGTAACAGAGACTTCTCAGGTAGCCGTTCAATCAGACCAAAAGAATGATAAGGCAGCCCTGGAGAAGCATGTCCCGTGGTTATTGTTGGCAACTGGCGGTGGTTTATCCGTTGCCGCACTCTTATGGTACGCTGCTTTCAAAACTCGAAGGCTTGGTGATAGAATTGATCGCGTGGGGCAACAGCTGGACATGGCACGCCAACAGTTAATTATGGCGCGTGCAGCCGGTAATATGCAAGCCGTGTTTCAAGCTAGAGTTGCAGAAAATGCGGCTATTGTGGAAGCTACAAGAATATTGGAATCGCCGTTTGTAAGGTTGCTGATCAGACTAGGGATTATCTAGTTTCCTTCTGCTCAAAAGAGGTCTCCCGGGTTCTATGAGTTGAAATCGGGCGCAGCATACGCGTAGCCAGGGTCTATCTTATAGATGGACACACTGGAAGACGCCATGGTTGTGTCACCCCTCATCTCAAATACATTATTGCTTCCAAAGAAGATAATGCTAATAATCTCATCAAGCTTGCTTGTCCCCATGAAACGCTGTTTTGATGACTTGATACTGTGAAAAAGAAGATTATGATAATAATATCAAGCTTGCTTTTCCCTGTGGGATACCGTTTGGATGGTTATGATGAATCTGAAAAAAGCTTGTATGTTAAAGATCTTCGATCCAAAGACGCTACCTGATGAGCTGAAAGAAAGATTCTCCGAAGTGGTGAGTTCTTAAGAGAGCCTGAGGCATGATCTGTAGCTGCCATAGGGGATAAGAATAGATCGGTGGGTAGAGCTCTGAAGACCAATCTAATACTTGATACTGGGTGTCTTACTTGATCGTAGGGTGTGGGGGTTTTTCATGAAACAGTTATGTGTGCTTTTAGCCGCTCTGATGAGTGTGTTTAGTTGCATAAATATATTTGCTGAAGATGGGCGACGTTTGTGCTTAGCTGCTCAGGATGGCAATTGGGCATTGGTGAGCGGGGAGTTGGCTCGAGGAGCTGATGTGAACTATGTATTGCCGTACAGTGGTTGGACGGCTTTGCAATATGCAGCAAAGTATTGTGAGCTGACTGCGGTATGTCAATTGTTGCTGAAAGGCGCTAACACAAATTTACCGAATCAGTATGATCAAACTCCGTTGCATCTTGCCGCAAGCGGGGGATCGGCTGCGATCGCGGTTAAATTAATATCGGCCGGAGCTGATGTGCATGCAGTGGATAGATTTGGGGATACTCCATTGCATAAAGCAGCGTTCAATAATCATTATACTGTTGTACAAATATTGTTGGGGGCTGGGGCTCGAGTAGATGCTCGAAATCGGTCGGGTCATACACCATTGCATCGGGCATCGCTATATACATATGACTCTGAAGTTGTCAGATTATTATTAGATGCAGGAGCTGATAGAGAAGCTATCGATAGGGCAGGAAAGAAACCAGCCCTCCAAGAAAGTGGGAGTGTAGCTTTAGAGGGTGAAGGATCGGTTCATAGCTTGTTCTGCGCACTTGGTTGGTGTAGGTAGAGTATGAGTAGTAGATTCAGATTCATTGTCGTTAAATAATGATTCGCCTGAAAATTGTCGCTAATGAATGCCTTCATGATACAGAGTTGTTTCCAGTTGGATCGTCTGGTTGAAAGGGTGATATTAGTGATGAGGTAAATGTTTGTATTAGGTATTGAACTAAGAGTATATTTTTAATAAAGACCGTACTATATGGAGGTTACTATGAAAAGAATGATCGTTTGGGTGATAGCGATCAGTGGTGTTTGTCATGCTTTGCAATGGGAGTTGGCAGACGAAGCAGCTCTTGATAGAGCGATAGAAAGGGTTGCATCACGTGATGAAGCGTATAGGGTTGACGCACTAGGAATTCCGTTGATCATAGGAATGATAAAAAGATGTGTTCGTACACACGCGGATCCAGACTATCAACGCTTGGAGAGAGTTCTACGACATGGTGTGTACCGTGTGTATCAGGGTGTTCCATTGTATAGAGTTGCCAAAGACATTGGTCTCGATGAGAGAGGCCGAGTCCTTCTAGAGAAAGTGTTACGTACACAAGATGCTCATCAAGAACGGGATACTCTTTTACGGACTGGGTGGAGGCGCTCGACATTAGCTATACTTGGTGAAAGAGATTAACATATCCAATGATTACGATATGGTCGTTTCTAAAAACTACATTTCAAAAGTTAGAAAATATCTTCGGCCCTAGATGCGATGTTTTCTAGTTTGCTAATATCATCAATTAAAAATCACTAAAACTAAAAATTAGGGGAGAATATGGTTGTATTTGTATTCTCCCCTAATTTTTAATGACGTATTGAAATTGTTGGAGTCTGCATTTTTTATAATCATGATTATTTCTTGTTTTAGATGAAAAGCGATACCGATAGCAGGGCGAGAGCGTTTGTCTTGATAAGTTCCCAAAATGTGAGTTGTTTCTTTGAAATGATATAGTCTATAAAGCTTTTGATTGCTACGATAAATATGAATGATATACATGCAAGTATGTACAAAGTTCCCGCACTTTTTTGATATTTTCCTAGTACTGCCCTTAGGGCTTCATGTTGCCATCGTATAATGAATCCCGATCCAATTAGCCATGAGAAAATATTGCCTGCTCGTAAGAAGATGTAGTCAGCAATAATGAAAATGGTACCCCAAAAAAGTTCTTTTTTCGCAATAGACCGAGCAATTTCATGTCCAAGGAATATTGATTGTATAATAAAAGAAAACAGTAATAGTGCTATGATGAAGAGCAGGCCAGTCGTCCATGCCACATATATAAGACCTTCAAAGCCCATGTATTGAAGGCCGAATAAAATAGTCGCCAAACGTAAAATATAACTTTTGATCATCAGAACATCTCCTAAACATAGTTACAGATGATAATCCTATTGTTATATAAGGCTGTAGGGAAAAACTCTATACTTCTTCGTTGGCACTTGTATTTGTTGGCCGATATTCTTCGGCAATCCATGCTTCTGCCAATGCTTCTGGTGGAGGCAGAAGAGCCTTGTCTAAATTGCGAGCGTATCTAAAATCGGTATGGTACAAATGTCCTGTGGTTACTTCTGTGAAGTCTGTTCCTTCGAGATTGGCATTCTGGAATGTGGCATTAGCAAGTACTACATCTTCAAATATTGCATATGATAAGTCTGATCCTATAAATTTTGCTCCATAAAAACCATAGATCCCATTGCCGGCCTTGAAGGTTGTCCCTCGAAAATTAGTGCTTTGGTACAGCTCTTCGTTCCACTCCGTTCCGGGATGACCATAGACCTCTTTGGGGCCATCGAGCATGATCGTAGTTTCAGGAAGTGGTTGCTCTGCGATGACGAGTTTTTCGTATGTCTCTAGCTGGTCAGCTACTGTTTCATCAGCTGTTATTTTCTCATCAGGTGTAATGTTATCTGCCATAAGGTTTTCAAGTATTGTAGTGTCATCAATAAGAGCTTGCTCTAGAAGTGACGTTGGGATATGAGCGCCAGTTAGGTTAGCGCCTCGTAAATCCGCTCCAACGAGTGATGTTTCCTCTGAAAAAACCGCTTCCGTGAGATCTGCTTTGTAAAATGATGCACCATTTAACATGGCTTGGGAAAAATTGGCTTTGTGTGCTATGGTTCGACCGAAGTTTGTATGTCGACAGTGCGCCCTCGTGAAATCTGCTTCTTTGAGCGATGCTCGTACGAAGGTGGAACCTGTACAGTCGCTGCGTCTGAGGACTGCCTTATCTAGGATCGCCTTACTCAAGTCAGCGCCCCCCAGGTTTGTCCTAATAAGTCGTGCTTCAGTGAAGTTGCAACCCACAAGTTTTGTTGGCTGAGGATTTCCAAAGAACCATGGAATATACGGCGAAAAGTCTGCATCGGTAAGATTTGCTCGCTTGAATGTTGAGTTACTCAGATCTTGACCACAATATGACCTTCCACTCAAATTCTGGCGATCATATGAGGGCGCTGCATAAGCGCTGCTTGCACATATAATGCTATATAGAACAATTGATATAAACGAAACCATAAGAAACACCCTCCCTATTATAAGAGTATTGTGATGATAATTGTTCACGATACTCAGAAACACTACAGCATCACTCTACTGAATGGCTGGATAGAAAATCAATAAAAAAGAGGAGACCAATCACAGAGTGATCGGTCTCGAAAATTGTGAAAAATAGAAGAAGCTTTTATCTCCAAGCGTCTACAAGTTCTGATGCTGGAGGCCATATAGCCTTGTCTTTGTTTTTTGCAGATCTAAAATCAGTGTGGTAAAGATCGCTTCTCTTGAGTTGACTAAAGTCAGTTTCCTCAATGTTAGCATTATTAAAACTTGCATTGGAGATACGAGCACCAGTAAAGAACTTTGCTCCTGTTAGGTCGGCACCATTAAACCAAACGCCGTAGAAGCTTCTATTATTGCGAGGCTTAAACTTCGTGCCTTTATAGTTGCCATCAACAAACGTTGATTCTTTTTCTTGTTCAGTCCAGTCTTTGCCATACACTGTGTCTGGTCCTTGAACGCTTGGTTCTGCTTGTTCATCACCACCAGAGCGAGTTAGTTCTTCTGGAGATACATTGGATGGAAGTTTAGCGTCTTTTAATATCGCGTTTTTAAAAATTACTGGCCACAAGTCTGATCTGGAGAGATTAACATTGCTTAGATCTGCGCGAGTTAAGTCGGCATTTTCAAAAGTTGTGCCTTCTTGAAGAGTAATTCTTCCAAAATTAGCATTCTGCATTTTAGCGTTCTTAAAATTAGCTTCTGTAAGTGTGGCATTATTAAAGGACGCACCCTCTAGATTTGTAAATGTTCTAAATCCGAAAACGCCTGCAGGAGAAAAATCTGCTCTTGAGAGATCTGCGCCATCAAAAATCGCTCCGGCTAGCTCTGCACCACAAAATTTAGCCTCTGTAAGGTCTGAGTTTGCAAAATTAGCGTTGGTTAGCTTTTGTTTAGAAAAATCTCTTCCTGCAAATGACATATTTTTATAATCTTCCATATCTGCATATGCCAGGCCCATGATTGACATTGCAATCAACAATCGTTTCATACATCTATCTCCTCTTTTGATAAAACGATACAATTTTCTCCGCATCCATATTAACCCTAACATACCCATTATAGGTAAATCAACACTTGATTGGCTATTTTTCTGGTTAATGATGCAGTAAGGCGTTGACAATAAATGAGAGAACGAGGGCGCATGCTGTGCTTGATGCGATCCAACTGATTCCATAGCCGATATTGTGGGGTATAGTGTATGACTTGCGTACGAAATATACCATGACTCCTAAGGTAATCAGCTTTACACTATGTAAGAATGCGATCAATGGCAGAAAGTGAACCCGTCGCAACAAAAGCAAAAAGACAATAAGTCCTACGGTGTAAATGCCATATGCCTGCAATAAAAGCCTGTATCGTTGTTTTACTTCTAAGAATCGCTCATATGGTAAAAGGAGAAACTCTAGAAAGTAACCAGTAATCAGTATGACAAATAGAGTGAAAATAAGTGGGTCTTTTTGAATATGCGTAAAGCTTTTAAGAATGATACCAAGCAGATGTGTTTGAGAAAGGAAGATTAAAATTCCAAGTAAAATACTGCAGAGTGAAATGGTTGTTCGATACAATAAAGAGAACGCCTCTGCCTGTTTTCGTGGTAGATGATCTGCATGAGCAAGTAGAGAGGTATCAGCGGTACCGAGTGTCTTGAGCATCGTTCGTTGAAAAAGAAGAGCTCCATCATTGGCGAGTTTGAAAATGTTGGCAATCTGTGGTCCGATAATATAGGTTAAGAGCGGAATGAGAAAATTGCGCTCGGATAAACTTTTAAGACTCGTAGTTCCCCATAGGAGTATTGAATGTTTGGCAAAAGATTTCCAAAGATTTTTTGTTGGCGCATGGAATTCAATTACAGTGCGCTTTAAAAATGGAAGGATGCATATGCTTCCGAAGATGACTCCAGCATTACAGAGCATCTTGTTGAAGAGAATGAGATAGACCAGATCTGAGCTTGTGTGAGGTGTTAGAAGTGCTACGGCATCAAGGAACATCTCGCATAGTAGGGAAGCGGTTATGAGAAGGTTAAAAAAACGATTCCAAAAATACGCATGATAAATAAGTCGAAACAGAGAAATAAGCCCTTCGGTAACGAATAGATGAGTGGCAATACCAATAATCCATGTCGACGCAGAAAGACCAAGGATCAAAAAAAATTGTCGAAGTCCATAATAGAAAATGGGTGTAAAGCCTAGTAGAATAATCGATTGATATGTGATGATCCTAACCAAAAAGGTGTTAAACTTAGTGGGTGAAGCAGAGAAATAGAGCGCAAAGCGTGGGATAGATTTTTTCAAACCCGAATCGATCCACAAGAGAGCAAGAAAAGTAATAGATGACGTATTACTCCACAGTGCGAAATCATGGGTAGAAAGATGCCTAAAAAATAGGAGAGTGAGTAATGTCATAGCGACTTTGTAGAACAAATAAAGAGAGGCATTCCAGTTAATTGCTGCTGAAAATTTTGCCGCTAATGCATCTTGATCCATAACAAGCCTATCATCTAAATATGTTCCAACAGTACCCCAAAATGATTTTAAAGTCACCACGTCCTATTGTTGTCATATAACGCCTCTTGCGTATAATTTTTCGCAAAACTCAATTTTTTTGTGATTACGTAAAGTTGGCGTGAAATATCTAGGAGAGGGTTCAATGGGTGTGTTCATAAATGATGCTTCGGATAATATTGGTGCTCATAGTCGAAGTTTCCACATGCGGTATGCGTAGAGGCTAATCATGCCAAGAGTTCCTGCACGTATAGCGAGGGTTCCGACCAGAGCGTGTAGCGGAGAAAAGCTCCATAGCCACGGCAAGACACTGAAAAGTACAAGTGTTCCAAGTGTGGTATAGGCGGTAAAGATGTGAGCTCTCTCTTCTACGAAGAAAAATTCGCGATATGTTACAAGAATATTCTCAGTAAAGTGGACTATGAGGAAGATGCTCAGAGGAATCCATGTTGTTGAAGGGACATCAAAATGAGAACGCATGTACGGGTAGGTTGCTGCGAACATGATGATAATGCCACCTAACGTGATATAAAGTACACGATTGATTTTATGGAAGAGACGTTGTTTTTGAAGAGGGCCATGATACCGAATATGGGCAAAGGCTGCTCCACTAGTAGTACCAAATAGTTTCTGAATAATTCTACTGAGCGAATACGAACCGTGGCTGACTAGCGTTAATATCCCTGCTCGCTGTATGTCGAAAATACTTGCAAATAAGGGTATCCAGAGATTGCTTGAAGAGAGTTGCGATAAAATTTGGTAGAAGGTGCATGATATACGATGAAAAAGTATACGTGCGAAAATAGGTTCCTTGAGTGTGCCGTGTGATGGAAGTGTATCATAATATTGCTTTGTTAAGATACAGAGTACTCCAAGTGATAGGATTGAAAGGATTGCGAATGGAACGAGAATCTGTGTGAATGAAAGACTTCCGACTATACCGTAACTGGTCCATACGATTGAGCAATAGAGAATTAATGTTCCAATTTCAATAAATGCAAGTGGCTTGTTTTTGAATGGTACATATAAAAGATGTCTGATTGTACGTTTCATTCCTTCAGTCATAATGAGGAGCCACATAATATTCAAGACCCACATTCGATCATTGGAGATTGCAAGAATATCTAAAAGTCGAGAATAATGAGAGCCTAACAACATGAAGAATAATGGTGGGAGTGTTGCGAGAAGCGCTATGTTAATGCAAAGTTGTCGCAGAATGACCTGTCTAAATGTCTCTTTGCTGCGAGTTGCCTCAACAAAAAATGGTTGCCATGACTGATATAGGCCGAAATTAAAAACGTTGGTTGCGAGAAATATAATGGCAAGAATTGTTCCGATATAACCATAAAAATCTCCCGATACATAGAGTGATAAAAACCATTCATGGCACAACAAGATCAATTGATATCCAATGGCCTCTACTGAGCTCCATACAAAAGCATATTGAAATTTTTCATACCAATGATTCATGATACAACCTTGTATTTTATTAAGAGATGCAGTACAGAAAAGATACATGAGAAAAGATAAAGATGAAAAATTAGAAGAAAAACTTTTTTACAGTATACTGTGGTTTGTGTGTGGATAAGTTTTTCGGTGAGATGTATTCCAATGAAATAAAAGGAGTCATCTATGACCGATAATCCATCGCCTGTGACCGTTCCTCGCTTCAAAGCTGCAACAACAACCTACTCAATACATGATCGAGTTGTCTATCCTGGCCATGGGGTTGCGGAGATAACTAACATTCTTGAGAAAAGTATAGGTCAATGTAGTATCAAATTTTATGAGCTTAAATTCCTGAATAAGGACATGACAGTCTTAGTTCCCCTACATAATTTGCCGTCTGTTGGTATTCGCCCTCTGAGTTCTTCAGAGCGTGTTCATATGGTGTTTGAAGCACTTGCGCGCCCTGCTCGCAAAATATCTCCGTACGAACTTACGGCAAGCAATTGGAATAAACGAAATAAAGAATACCAGACAAAAATCAGAAAAGGTGATCTGAACGATTTGTCAGAGATTTATCGTGATTTAAAAAATATTGCGCAGCAAAAAGAGTTGTCATTTGGCGAGAAAAATTTACTTCACCAAACTGAGCATCTGCTTGTTGAAGAAATCGCATTGATTGAACGAGTTAATGAGGAACGAGCAATTGAGCTCCTTCGTTCCATGATTAGCCAAGGCTTTGCAAACAAGCAGGCGCAGCACGTATCAGAGTAGCAGTATATGGAGCAACAGATTGGAATTATTACAGGACCTACCGGGAGCGGTAAAAGTGATTGCGCTCTCGATATTGCTTGTGAGATGCGGGCTGAGATTATCAATGCGGATGTGGGACAGTTTTATGAGCCGTTAACCATTGGTACAGCTAAACCGGACTGGAAACGTGCTGCACAAGAACATCACTTGTTTGATTATCTCACAAAGCCGGTTGATCTTACAGTCTGGGAATATCGACAAGCGGTGCTCCAAAAGATTTCAGAGATCTGGAAACGTAAGAAGCTGCCACTTCTTGTGGGGGGCTCGGCTTTCTATCTACAATCACTTTTCTTTCCACCACTTGCAAGCTCGCATGAACTTCCGCAAGACTATGCTGACTATTCTCAACAGCAGTTGTGGAATATATTGCGTGAAATAGACCCACAGCGCGCAGCGGAAATACAACCTCAAGATCGTTATCGTGTGGAAAGGGCATTGGCTATCTGGCATGGTTCTGGACAAATGCCGTCCCGTGTGAAGCCGGAGTTTGATCCGCTTGCTTCGTTTGCCATGGTTATTGTTGAACGTGAGAGGGATGATCTCAATAAGCGAATTAATTTACGCGTGGAACAGATGATCGATGCGGGCTGGATCGATGAGGTTAAGGCATTGATGGGCACTGCATGGGAAGCATTCTTAATAAAGAAAAAATTGATTGGATATGATGATATTATTCATTACTTACGTGGTGAGTTGAGACGTGAGGAATTAATCACGACTATTCAGACAAAAACACGTCAGTATGCAAAGCGCCAGCTGACGTTCTTGCGAATGTTTGAGCGGAAGTTGAACAGCGCTCTTATATCCTGTCCTGAAGGGTACGGAACGGTTGCTCGAGTCAACTTGACTTTGACCGACGTTCCTCTATATATAAGGCAGATATCACAAATTCTAGGAAAGCAAGTAACTAAAAAGAAATGAATATTTTAAAAAAAGGCCCTACTGATTCAACGCAGCAATCGTCTCAAGAGAAGCATGGTGTTGTGATTCATCCAAAATATTTGAGTCGCATTGTGGCCTTGTTTTTATTAACAAGTTGTTGTGTATTCTTAGGTGGGTATTTCTGGGGACAACGCACAGCAATTGATCAGCTTTTGAATTCCATTGAGCGGGATTCGTTTGCAGATCAAGTATACTACTCGATGTGTGCAGCTTATGACCAACGTGATTATGAAAGTAATGGGCCTGATGCGGTTCGTGACGAGGTGGCAGCAGAGGTGGTACAAGCGCAGAATGAGACTACTGCTTGTGATGGAATAAAAAATAAAGTCGAGCCAGTCACGACCGCACCGGAACAGGCCGGTCGTTTTTATGCACAGCTTGCTGGATTTGGAACGCAAAAAGCGGCAGAAAAATTAGTGCGAAAATTACAATCCCAAGGTATCCTTACTGAAGTATCTCGTCGTGTAAGTAAGACTGCAAAGGGAAAAACAATTGCATGGTACCAGGTGATTACGCCTGACTATCTCACAAAAGATTCATTAGAAGCGACGATTAATGAAATCAAAACACATGAGCGGTTGCACGATGTGCGCGTAATTAAGCGCTGTTAGGGAACCGTAACACGGATCAAGGGGTTGTTTATGCCATTTAATAGGTGGTTTAAAAATGTTTCCAAATACTGGACAAAGGCACACTACCGAGCACAGCTGCGAAGAAGTTTTTATAAAGGAATTGTCTGGGTACTTGTCGTTGGAATGAGTATTTCTTTTGGTCTAGTTAACTTTTTAACACGTTCTCAACACAAACAACAAAATACTGTAGCTCATGTAGATGGTGCGTCCATCGGTGCATGGCCATATCATCGAAGAACTTCTGCGAAGCGCGAGAGTTTGGCAATGATGCAGCGTCAGTTTTCCCAGTTCGGGGTTCCCTTTGATTTAAATGAAGATCCTCAAAAATGGGCCATGGAAACTCTTATTAATGACGTTTTACTGGATGCTGTAGCGGGAGATCTTCGTTTAAATCTTGATGAAGATTATATTGCATACAAGTTAATGGATCCCTACTTTGCCTTTGAAGAACTGTCTGAGTTTATACCCATTCATGTTTTGTTATCACAAAGTTTTGATGCAATGACAATTTCACAGGCATTACAGCAAAAAGGAATCTCTTATCGGGAGTTTGAGTTGTTCATAGAAAAAGCCTTGGCGCGACGATGCGTGAAAGATATAGTTCGTAACGCTTTCTATGTACCAGCCTTTTCCTTGCGTCATGAGTATCAAACGCAGTATGCACCTAGAGATTATACGTTATTAGAATTATCGCTTGATTCATATGTGCAACATGAAAAAGAAACGCAATTAGAGGATAAGGACATTACTGCGTTCTTTGAACAGCAAAATATGACTACGAAACGGTATGATGTTCCTGAGCGGCGCAGTGGAAAGATGTGGGAGTTTAAGGCGCAAGATTATAAGGTAATGGTTTCTGATGCTGATTTGCGTGATTACTACGAAAATCATAAAAGCAAGTTCATTGATGCTCCCGCAAAAGTCAATGTGCGTAGAATTTTGATTAAACAAGATGATGGGGCTCAGCAAAAAACACAAGATCTGTATGATCAGCTTATAAAAGATCCCGATTCATTTGCAAAGAAAGCAAAAGGGGTATCTGAAGATCCTGAGACCTCTAAAAAAGGTGGTGAGACCGGATACTTTGTCAAAAAGGATAAGAGCAAAGTTTTTGGGACAGCAGCATTTAGACTCAAGCAGCCTGGTGATATTTCTCCAGTTATTCAAACCGATGATGGATACGAAATTTTACAGCTCATTGAAAGAACAAAGATGACCTACAAATCTTTTGATTCTGTAAAAAGTTCACTCCATGCTCAAGTAGTAGATAGAAAGTTTAAGCTTTCATTTTCTGATGACATTGAAGAACTTCTAACAAAAGTGCTTGGAAATAAAGATTCCATTGAACAGTTTGTTAAGAATCATGGCGGAAAGGAGCGTACCTTAGACGAGGTCACTCGTGATAGTTCTGTGCGTGCGGAGCGCTTGTTTAAAATACGGGGAAAAGATTTCGCTTATTTCAAAGAGGGTGATCTGGGGATATTGATCCAACTGACAGATATTCATCCAAGTTATACTCCAGAGCTTGTTTCTGTTCGTGAAACCGTGGTTGAGGATCTTTACCGTGATAAGGCGACGAAGGCCCTCAAGAGAGACCTTAAGCTTGCGTTGAAGGATGTCTCATCCTCTTCTATGGGAGAGCTTGCCAAAAAATATAATGGTATTCTTCGCAAAGTAGTAAAGGTTGTAGCTAGTGACGACAAGCGCAAAGAAAAGTTAGGTAAAGATAATATGCCAGTCGATACGATGTTGATGTTGGAAGTGCCAGGTAAAGCTACAACTGTCTTTGAAGGTCTCACTGGATATCTTGTGCATCTTGATTCAATGACAGCATTTGATAAAGATGACTTTGATCAACATAGGCAGGAGCTTAGCCTTCAGTTGCTACAGAAGTATGGGGCACTTGAGCTAGAAAGTTTCATTGTGGGACTTCGTCGTGCGGCAACGATCACGTTGAATGAGAAAGCGTTAGACAATCGATAAACGTTATAATCCATGAACAGCTAAGGATGCATTTGTGAAGCAAAAAATTACAGAACCAACGGCAGATCGTATTGCCGTAAAAAAGAAGGCCCTCGAAGTCACCTTTTCCCAAATTGATAAACAATATGGGAAGGGAGCAGTGATGCTTATGGGTGATAGCCCGGGGACAAGGGTTGAGGTTATCCCAAGTGGCTCGATTTTGATTGACCAAGCGCTTGGCGTTGGAGGCTACCCAGTTGGTCGTATTATTGAAGTGTTCGGTCCAGAGTCGTCTGGAAAGACAACCTTGGCTTTGCATGCCATTGCCCAGGCGCAAAGTAGGGGGGGCATCTGTGCATTTATCGATGCAGAGCATGCGTTGGATCCTACACATGCTGCAAAGTTAGGTATCGACATTGAAAATCTGATTATTTCTCAGCCTGACTATGGAGAGCAGGCTCTGGATATTGCAGAAATGCTGGTTCGATCTGGAGCTATTGATGTGATCGTTATAGATTCGGTTGCGGCCTTGGTTCCCAAAGCAGAGCTGGAAGGGGATATGGGTGACGCACATGTTGGGTTACAGGCTCGTTTGATGTCGCAGGCATTAAGAAAATTGACTCCAGTGGTTCATAAATCTAAGACCGTTTTGATCTTTATCAATCAGATCAGACAAAACATTAATAGCCTCCCTTTTGCAAAAAAGGAAACAACGTCAGGGGGCAATGCTCTCAAATTTTATGCCTCGCTGAGATTAGATGTGCGTAAGATTGGCAACCTTAGAAAGAATGAGGTTCAGTTTGGAAACAGAATCGCTGTCAAGGTGGTAAAGAATAAGGTTGCTCCCCCCTTTAAGAAGGTTGAGCTTGATTTGCTCTTTACTGAGGGCATTTCTCCTGAGCTTGACCTATTGGACGCAAGTCTGTTTTATACTATAATTACTCAATCGGGGTCCTGGTTTGCGTTCGATGGCAAAAACCTAGCCCAAGGAAGAGAGCAGGCGCTCGACTTTTTTAAAAAGAATCCCGATATTCGCAATGAGGTCCGAGCTGCCTTGCTTGCGAAAATAGAAGAACAGAAACAGCTCTAAGACGGGATAATCTTGAGAAACGATAGAGAAAATAACGACCAGTCTACTCTAGTCAATGAACATATTAGAGCACCTCGGGTTCAATTAATTACCCATGAAGGTGAGAATCTAGGTGTGGTGCCACGTGACCTTGCTTTAAGGGTTGCACGCGAGGCCGGACTTGATTTGGTCATGTTGAGTGAGCAAGGCAGTGAAGGGGTTCCTGTTACGAAGGTCATGGATTTTGGCAAAGCGCTGTATGCTAAAAAGAAGAAAATGGCAGAGGCGAAAAAGCACCAAAAAACCCTTCAGATTAAGGAGCTTAAATTCCGTCCAAAAATTGGCGAGCATGATTTTAAAACAAAAATGAATCAGGCTATTCAATTTTTGAATGCGGGAAAGCGTCTTAAGATTACCCTAGTATTTCGAGGCCGTGAGATGGTTCTTAGAGAGCAGCATGGTCAGGAAATGTTTGATAAGATTTCCGCAGCGCTTGAGGCTGCTGGTGTAACAAATGTTATCCAGGAGAAAGACAGCAGGGCGGGGAAACTTTGGTCTCGTACATTTATATTGAAACATTAAAGATCATTATTTGTTTAGGATTTTTATGCCAAAAATGAAAACACACAGC
This sequence comes from Candidatus Babeliales bacterium, assembly GCA_016929235.1. Classification (NCBI taxonomy): domain Bacteria; class Candidatus Babeliae; order Candidatus Babeliales; species Candidatus Babeliales bacterium. Next base: position 107,794 of record JAFGJD010000005.1, read on the forward strand.
GGAGCAAAAAAGCGTTTTAAAAAAACTAAGTCAGGCAAGATTAAGATGAGTAAAGCTTTTCATCGTCACTTGCTTACGAAAAAGAGCTCTGCTAAAAAGCGTAGCATGAGAAAGTCAGCATATATTCAACCGTGTGATGCTGGTCATCTTACTCATCTTGTATCCTAATCATTTTTATAAAACAATTGGTATTCCTCTGTGGGTACCTACTTTAATTGACTTAAGGAATTAATATGACTCGAGTGAAACGTGGTCTTGCTACAAAGCGACGACATAAGAAGCTATTGAAGCAGACAAAGGGATACTGGGGCCAAAGAAAAAACATTTTTCGCCGAGCAAGTGAAACCTTGCGTCGCGCATTGGCCTTTGCCTTCACAGGGCGCAAACAAAAGAAGCGTTCTATGAGGGCTCTCTTTATTACAAGAATAAGTGCTGCTGCTGAAGCCCATGGCATGCCATATAATCAATTTATTCATGGATTAAAGAAGGCCAACGTTCAATTAAATCGTAAGATGCTTAGCCAAATTGCGATCTATGAGCCTAAGGTCTTTGAGCAGCTCGTTGGTCTTGCGAAAGCAGCATAAGTTTTCTTGACAGGAAAAAACGAGCACGACTAGACTACCATTGGTAATGGATAGTGATATTAGGCGTCGCGCAGTAGACGATTATAACGATAAGGAGTGTGCAATGAAGACATTAGAAATGCTTGAGAAAAGGGTAAGAGCCCTTGTTGATATGGTGCAAGAACTCCAAGCAAATAATGTTTCATTGAGCAAGGAAAACAAGGAACTACAGGAGCAGATTCAGGTTATGGAAAAGACCATAATGCAAGAATCAAAGAACTTGGATAATCTTAAGGTAGAACAGGATAAGACCAAGTCTTTTGTAGATAGCCTAATCAAAGACATTGATGCATTAGTTGAACATGGTAATAACTTATGACAGCAGAAAAAAAGAAATATACCGTAAAGATCTTTGGGGATACCTATCACTTGGTGAGTGATGAACCTGAACGGCGTGTTATGCAAACGGCAGATATGGTTGATGCCATGATGAAAGAGTTTGCAAGCGGTTCCGGTATGAATGATTCAAAGAAACTAGCTGTTCTTGTTGCTCTTCAATTTGCAAATCAGGTTGTTTCCTTAGAAGCACAACATGCAGAAGATGAACTAGTCGTTCGACGATTAGTTGATTCTCTGGATTCTACTGTACTTTAGCGGCGACTGTGTCTCTTCCGTGTCAAGTAGTCAGTAATGCTGACACACTTGAAATGATACATTAAAGCAAGGAAGAATTCATGGTTATTACGCTTACAAACCTTTTGAATCCTGTAGTGATTACAGGTTTTGTCATGGTTCTACTTGGTCTTGTGCTACTTGCATATAACTGGTTTCGCTTACAAAATGTCTCACGCTTACATCGAGAGGCTGAAGAGCGAGCCCGTGATCTCAAACACCGTATTGAATCTGAACGGCGAGAAGCATCTATTAAGATCAAGGACGAACTCTATAAAAAACGACAACAATTTGAACGCGAGATGAAAGAAGAACGCCTTGACCTCGATCGTTCTCAAAAAAAGCTCCAAGAAAAATATGATGCGCTCGAAGTAAAAGAGAACCGCATGGATGATATGCGACGAGAATTGCATCAAAAAGAACGTACGCTTTCTCGCACTAGCGATATGCTCCGTATCAGCGAAAATAAGCTGAAAACCGTTTATAACGAACTCGTTGCTAAACTTGAGCGGATCAGTGGTATGAGTGTTGATGCTGCAAAGAAAATGCTTCTTGATACGCTCTCTAATGAAGTAAAAGAGTCGAATGAGCGATGGGTCCAAAAAATCGAAAATGAGGCTCGTGAAACGGCAAAAACAAAATCCATACGTATACTTGCTGATACGATGCAGCGCTATGCGGTCGAACAAGTTTCACAGCATTCGGCAAGTATTATCCATTTGCCAAACGATGATATGAAGGGTCGTATCATCGGCAAGGAAGGCCGTAATATTAAAGCACTTGAAAATGCTACCGGTATGGAATTTGTGATTGGCGATACGCCTGAAATAATCACTATCTCTGGATTTAATCCTATTCGCAGAGAGATAGCTCGCACGGCATTAGAACGATTAATTGGCGATGGTCGCATTAATCCAACACGCATTGAAGAAACGGTTGAGCAATGCGAAAAAGAAATCAACGAAATGATCGAGGAATACGGAAAGAATGCGGCACAGGACCTTGATGTGCAAGGCCTACATCCGGAGCTTATCACACTTCTCGGCAAGTTGTATTTTAGGACCTCGTTTACACAAAATGTTTTAGAACATAGTAAAGAAGTAGGCATGTTTGCTCGTACGATTGCAGAGGAGCTAGGTCTCAATGGATCTATTGCGGCGCGAGCTGGCTTGCTGCATGACATAGGCAAAGCGGTTTCTGCAGAGATAGAGGGCCCCCATGCTCGTATTGGTGCAGATATTGCTAAGCGGTGCGGCGAAGACGCCTTAGTGGTCAATGCCATAGCGGCTCATCATGAAGAGGTTCCGTATGTATCGATCTATTCCCTGATCATTGTAATTGCGGATACAATTTCTGCATCGCGACCAGGTGCACGTCGTGAAACGCTCGCTGCCTACATTAAGCGGCTTGAATCGCTTGAAGACCTAGCGATGAAGTTTGATGGTGTAAAACGTGCTTTCGCATTGCAGGCTGGACGCGAAGTTCGCATTATCGTACAAGAGGATTATCTTGATGATGATAAAGCTGCTATCTTGGCACGTGACGTGGCAAAAAAGATAGAGGATGAGATGAATTTCCCAGGACAGATTAAAGTTAATGTGATTCGAGAAAAACGTATTGTCGAATATGCGAGGTAACCAATGAAAAAAGGGCTTAGGATCCTGTTTATTGGTGATATTGTCGGCCCGCTTGGTGTTGGCATTTTCCAAAAGCATATCGATGCTGTGAAAAAGCAGTGCGACATTGATGCTGTAGTCGTAAATGGTGAAAACGCAGCAACCGATGGGCGTGGTATTGTACCAAGAATTGCCGCATCTTTGAAGCATAATGGAGCTAATGTTATTACTACAGGGAATCATGTCTGGGCCCGTAGAGAAATCTATCAATACTTATCCGAAAACAACGATGTGCTCAGGCCAGCCAACTTTCCTAGTGGCTGTCCAGGAACTGGTGTTACAACGATTACTGTCCAGGGGCATACGGTTGGTATTATGAACCTCCAGGGTCGCGTATTTATGAACCAGCATGTAGACTGTCCTTTCAAGGCGGCCGATTCTTTACTAACGTATCTGAATTCTAAGACCAAGTGTATTTTTATTGATTTCCATGCTGAAACCACATCAGAGAAAATAGGTTTGGGCCATTACATGGATGGTAGGGTGACGGGCGTCGTGGGGACCCATACCCATGTGCAAACTGCTGATGAACGCATTCTACCGGGAGGGACGGCCTTTGTTACGGATCTTGGCATGACGGGTGCACTTGATTCTATGCTGGGAATGAAGACATCATCTATTATGCCGCACTTGCTGACTCAAATGCCCAATAGATTTATGGTAGAAGACGCTGGGCCAGCAATTTTGAGTGGGGTATGGATTGAGTTTGATCCTATGACCGGAAAGGCGTTGAATATAGAACGAGTTTTAGTAAAAGACACTGAGTTTTCTTTGAACTCATAACTCTTTTTCGATCAACTCTATCGTCGTCCTTTATCTGTTTGTTACTCTAAACAGAGGAGGGGGGAATCATATAATTAATCGTACGTATATCAGGGGGTGTCCAATGATATTGGCATTTATTCTCTATGTTTTATTCGCACTTATTTTCATCTTTGGAAAAATATCATTGGGATATGGTAGTCCTATTTTTGCGGTAGGTGTTCGTATGCTTATAGCTGGGTTTATCCTGATGGGTTACTTATTGTGGAAGAATCCAAAAGCATTGCGTATACGTAAAAAGGACATTCTTCCAATTGTATTAGTAACTATCTTTAACGTGTACCTCACCAACGTACTTGAATTCTGGGGACTACAGTATTTGGTTTCAGCTAAGGCAAGCTTTCTATACAATTTATCCCCATTTCTCACAGCACTTCTTTCCTATTTTGTTTTTTATGAAAAGATGACAAAACGCAAGATCATAGGCCTCGTTGGAGGATTTATTGGTTTTCTTCCTATCTTAATGAGTGAATCTCAGGGTGAACTTGCTTCGGGACATATAGGATTCTTTTCGTGGCCTGAGCTTGCGCTTTTGGGCGCGGCAACAGCAACAACGGTTGGCTGGATAGCATTGCGCACCATGGTTACTCACGGATTTTCACCAATTGCTGCTAACGCATGGAGTATGTTAATCACTGGATTCTTATGTATTCCTACCTCGCTTGTATTCGAAACGTGGAATCCATTTCCTGTCGTAGCGTGGAAACCGTTCTTGGGCTGGACCTTGATTATTGCTATGATCTCAAATTTGATATGTTACAACCTTTATGGCTACCTTTTAAAGCGATACTCGGCAACGTTAATGGCATTCCTCGGTTTCTTCTCTCCATTCATCGCTGCCATTGTTGGTTGGTTGGTACTTGGAGAAACGGTAACATGGAACTTTGTTACCTCTGCTGTTATTGTGTTTGTTTCATTCTACCTCTTTTACAAGGAAGAATTGCGTCAGGGTTATATCAAGATTTGATGAAAGGATTCAATGAAATTAATAATACTGTTCAACGCAATTTCGGCAGCCAGTTTTCCTATCAGTAAGTATCTTATCGGAGTAATGCCACCATTCTTATTGACTGCTGTAAGACAGCTTTTGAGCGGCATAGCATTGTTGGTATACCAATATTTTATGAAGCCTCATACTCTATATATTAAGCGCAAAGACTGGGGCAGTCTCGTTGCAATTGGACTCTGGTTAATGTGCTTATCCCTGGTGCCTATCTATTATTCTTTAGACTACATTACGACTGCGCGCTCTAGTTTTATTTTTAATCTTACCCCATTCATCACAGCATTCCTTTCATACCTATATTTTAAGGAAACACTTACCATTAAAAAAACGTTGGGGCTTTTTATTGCCATTGTAGGGTTCCTTCCCCTATTGTTGACTGAATCTCCAGGCGAGTCATCTAAAAACGGTATGCTCTGGATTTTTAGCTATGGAGAACTGTTTGCTATTGGCGGAGTTTTCGCATGGGCCTATGGCTGGGTCTTGGTAAGAAAGTTAGTCTCGTGCAAACGATATTCCCCTATAGCTATTATGGGATATACCATGGTAATTGGGAGTTTTTTCTCATTTATAGGTGCAGGTATATTTGAGTCATACCGTGTTTCATATACTCATGGATATGTGGCACTGATTTTGTTTATTCTCTTTATGGGCGGTAATGCAATAGGGTACAGCCTTTACTCGTATCTTTTGCAACAATATACTGCAACATTTCTTTCATTTGCAGCGTTTATGATGCCGATGTTTGCGGCCTTGTTTGGATGGATATGTCTACATGAGCCCATTACAATCTACTTAGTTGTTTCAACGATACTTGTTTTTGTTGGTCTTTATTTGTTCTATCAAGAAGAACTTCGACAAGGATATGTCGTACGCGACTAATCGCTGTTGGCATACCTCAAAAAATGCGTATATTGAGATTCTTGTAAAGAAGCCCACAGACCTATGGGGATCTCAAAAGGCAGATGAAGACGTATCTAAAATATTTACTTTTTGCTGTGATAGCGTCACTTCCAATTTTGTTTTATGTATTTAACTTCAATGAACATCTCACCGTTGCAAACCTAAAATATTACCAATGTTTGTTGAAGGAGATGGTGGATCAGCATCAGTTTCTGTCGATTATTCTTTTCATGCTCGCGTATACTGCAAGCGTGGTTGCATCACTTCCTCTTGGCGGCCTTTTTACATTGACTGGCGGCTTTTTATTTGGGGTGTTTCCTACGGTGATTTGCGTCGATATCTCTGCGACTGCGGGAGCTATAGGGGCATTTCTTTTGGCGCGATACGTCTTTGGAGAGGCATTGCATAAAAAATACCCTTACTACATAAGCAAGCTTTCAGGAGAACTTTCACAATATGGATGGAGTTACATGTTGAGCATACGCCTCAACGCTGCCATCCCATTCTTCATCACCAATATGATTATTGGGCTCACTCCATTACCTCTCAAAACATTCATCTGGACTACAGCTGTCGGAATGATTCCGAGTATTACCTTATTTGCATTTGCCGGAAGTCGTTTAGCAACAATTCATACTATTGGGGATATTGTCACGCCACATGTTCTAATGGCATTTGGAGCATTAGCATTGTTGCCGATTTTCTCAATGCTTGCGCGTCGTTGGTATAGAGCTTGACCTTCATACTCAGCTTTTCTATAGTCAGGCAAATTCGTTGTTATAAGGAGAGGCTATGAATATAAAATCGTGTTTCATCATTGGATTTCTTGTGAGCTTTCCGCTTTCAACATTTCCATGGATTTGGACGCTTATGAATGATACAAATAAGCCAGTGCTTGTTGTGCCAAATGGTTCCTATGCTTTGCGCATAGAGCCACGTCAGGTCAAAGCTCTTGATACGGGGGTTACTCCTACTTGGTGGAATAAAATGCAAAGCTATATGGCTCCTCCTTCGTTTGCTATCTATTTTGAAACCAATACAGAAGATGTTTTTGTACAACGCTTCAAGCTCACAGAGCGACATACGGTTGCAAAAAACGATCGATTGAAAATTAGTGATATTGGCCGGAATACTGAAGTTGCTGCTAAAAATTTTCATGTAAAGACCTTTTTTATCCCTGAACAACAGCAAGCACAAGAACTAAAACAAGCTAAAAAAATGAGTAAGAAGAACAAAAAATGATCTTAATTGCGGTCCTCTACCTGATCTGTGCAAGTACGTTTACGATATCAAAAAATGCTTTGAATTACGCTGACCCAATCTTTTTTACGGGTGTCCGCATGACTTTATCGGGGATCTTGCTCCTCAGTTATCATCTTGTCCGAAATGGTTATTCGCTGCGGCTTAAGCGTGATCATTATCTACTATTTGGACAGGTTGTACTGTTCTACATCTACTTGGCCTATGTCTTTGATATTCTAGCGCTTCAACATCTTACCTCAGCAAAAGCATGTTTGCTCTATGATCTTTCACCATTTATCACAGCATTGTTTTCCTACTTTGCGTTTCGTGAGGTGATGACCACAAAAAAATGGGTAGGTTTGAGTATCGGCCTTGTTGGATTCTTGCCAAGTCTCTTGTCACAAGCTGCGCGTGAGGCAGCACCAGTAGGTGTACCGTTTTTATTACCAGAAGGATTGATGTTGGGTGCCGTAGTAAGCTCGGTGTATGGCTGGGTGGTAGTTCGTAAACTTGTGCGAGAAGGGTCATATTCTCCTGTGCTGATTAATGGAGTGGCAATGTTGGGCGGGGGCCTGCTTGCGCTTCTCACCTCTTTTTTCTGGGAGGGATGGTATACAGCTCCAGTGACCAATGTAGGTCAGTTCGCTCTTTATACAGGATTGATTATCCTTACATCGAGTGTGTTATTCTCGAATCTATATGCGTATCTTCTCAAAAAGTATTCTGCAACATTACTTTCATTTGCAGGATTTACCGCACCATTATTTGCAGCATTACTTGGCGGGATATTTCTTGGTGAGACTGTGTCTTGGGATTTCTTTGTTACTACAGGGTTTGTAGTTTTTGGTATCTACTTATTTTATCAGGAAGAACTTAAACAAGGGTATGTTCTCGATTAGAGTTATAGATCTTCTGTATATTTTCCTGATCGTCCCCTCCATTTTTTTACAGGATACTTTTCACAGATCTCTTGCAGTTTTCGTTCGAAATTAGAGCTTACATCAATATTATAGTGTACCGCAAAGGTGAGTAGAGCGATAAGGACGTCAGATAACTCATCGCGAATGCATTTTCCCTTGATTGGATCATCTAATAAATCTTCAGATTCTTTTTCAGTTGTCCATCGAAAGATATCTAAAAGCTCCGCGGCTTCTGAAGCAATAGCCATACTAAGATTTTTTGGCGAATGATATTGGCGCCAGTTGCGATCACTGACAAATGTTTGAATTTGATCTTTTAATGCTTGTACTGTTCTATCTTGGTCATTCATATAAGCCTCCTCATCCTAGATAAACTAGGAACCAAGTATACGGCTCTGGCAGCTATTGGCAATGCATTTTATATAGTGATTTAAGCTTTTCGGCCGCAGTTTCTAATTTTTTTTGTTCTTCGTTGTTGAGAGGTGTTTTAATGATCTGCTGTATGCCTCTACGGCCCAAGACTGCCGGCATGTTAAGAGCAACATCTAGATCTTCTAGGTAACAGGAAACCGGAAGCACGCGCTTTTGATCAAATAGAATAGTTTCACATAATACGGCAACACAAGTGCCAACACCAAAAAAGGTTGCACCTTTACATTCAATGATACGATACACTTCTTGCCGTACTGTATCTTCAAGTTTTGCACATTGTGTTCTAGATAATCCTGCAAATTTAACCAGTGGAACTCCAGCAACGCTTGCTGATGACCAAGCAACAAATTGTGCATCTCCATGCTCTCCAAGAATATTTACGTGTAATGATTGTTCTGCAATATGAAGTTGCTTGGTTAGCAGACTACGAAGCCTTTGTGTATCAAGCAATGTTCCAGATCCGAACACTTGTGTTATGGGAAGACCAGACGATGCCTGAACAACGCGTGTCATAATATCAACCGGATTAGTTACCACAATAATAATAGTATCCGTCTTAAGTGGTTTAAGGTCCTGCATAATAGAGCATACAATGGTGCGATTTGTTTTTACTAAGTCAGCACGGTCTTGTCCTGGCTCCTGACGAGCTCCTGCTGCGATGATAATAATATCAGCCTCCCTGGCCTCCTTAATTGTTACGGCATGGATACGGGATGCAACGCTGAAGGGAAGGGCATCAGTAAGATCGAGAACCTCTCCAATACATTTTTTATTGTTCTTATCGACTAGCATAATATGCGGAACTAAGTTACGCATTATTAAAGCGTATGCTGTCGTAGTTCCTACAGAACCTGCCCCGATGATAGCTACTGCGGAATGCCTCATAGTATGTTTCCTTTTTCTTATGAAACGACACTAAGACTGTAGTCTACCTACCACAAGACCGAAAAAGAAAGTATCTTTTTGTTGTGCATATTTAATTATAGTTACTAGGTGAGAGATAAACCCTGGCAATCTAAAGGCTTAATCCTTTTTCTAGGAATTTCTATAAGAATTTTTGTGCTGTGATCAAATAGCGCCTCTCGTGTAAGGTTTGGCCAATAGAAGATAATTGTTATTTTTTTATAACTTTTCATACTGTCCTCTTTTTAAGGGTGCTTGATCTTTTTCTTTTTATTATGGTCTATTTATGGTAATTCTATTGACATAAGTAGCTATTTCTTGAAAGTCGGCATGATGAAAAAATTACCTGATCTTGTGACATCGTTTCCAGAATGGTACCAAGAGGTTATCTACCAGGCTGAACTGGCTGATCAATCTCCTGTCAGAGGTTCTATGGTTATTCGGCCCTATGGAACGGCGTTATGGGAAAATATCAAAAATATCCTAGATAAGAAAATCAAGGATACCGGACATCAAAATGCGATTTTCCCACTTTTGATTCCAATGTCATTTCTCAAAAAAGAAGCAGAACATGTAGAAGGATTTGCTCCCGAACTTGCTGTGGTAACACATGCTGGGGGCAAGGAGCTTGATGAGCCATATGTTATTCGCCCAACATCAGAAACGATAATTCACTATATGTTTGCCCAATGGATCAAATCATGGCGCGATCTTCCCATGAAAATTAATCAATGGGCTAACGTAATGCGTTGGGAACTCCGTCCACGAGCCTTTTTAAGGACCAGTGAATTTTTCTGGCAAGAGGGGCATACTGCCCATGAAACAGCAGAAGAGGCTCATGAGGAAGCACTACTTATGTTAAATCAGTATATTGACTTGTGTGAAAAGGAATTAGCTATTCCAATAATTGCGGGAGCAAAATCAGAGAGTGAAAAATTTGCTGGAGCCGATAAGACCTATACTCTCGAAGGGATTATGCAAGATGGTAAGGCTCTCCAAATGTGTACCTCACATCTAATTTCACAAAGTTTTGCCAAGGCATTTGGCATGCAATTTCAAGACAAGACCGGTGCACTTGCCTACCCTTATTTGACTAGCTGGGGTGCAACAACACGTTTGATTGGGGCAATGGTTATGACGCATGGCGATAATAAGGGACTTATTATGCCGCCACGAGTTGCACCAATACAGGTTGTGATCATTCCAATTATGAAGAAGGGAGCCGATGAGCAGACGCTTCTAAAAGCTGCTGGTTATCTTAAGGAAGGCCTTGAGAAGGAAGGTATTCGTGTCAGGGTAGATGCAGATACGCATGAAACACCCGGATCAAAATTCTACAAATGGGAAATGAAGGGCGTTCCTATTCGTATAGAAATAGGCCCTCGTGATCTTTTAGCCGGTACCGTTTTGTGCAAAGATCGACTTGGTATGAGTAAAGAATCTATTGCGCTGAATGAATGCGTTGTACATGTTACTAGGCTTCTTGATACAATCCAAAATGAACTATTCAAACGAGCGTGTGCACGCCGTGATGCATTACTGAAGCATGGGGAGCTTTTGGAAGAGTTTGGAAATATCTTAGCAAAAGAACCTGGTGCGTATATTACTGGATGGTGTCAAGATCCTCTCTGTGAAGAGAAATTTAAGCCTTATAAGGCAACCATTCGGTGTCTATTAAAATCAAAAGATCATAAAGTGTGCTGCGTATGTCATGAGCAAAGCTTAGGCGATATTATTCTTGCACGGGCATATTAAAGCATGAAAAGGAGAGAGGTATGAATGGTCTGATTACAAAGTTCGAAGCATATCTACTTACTGAAAAGCGCGTCTCGCATAATACATTTGATGCCTATAAGCGTGATATGGCACAGTTTCAAAGGTTTTTGGATGAAAAGAAGCTTATTCTACAAACAGTGCACCTTGATGAATTGAAAAAATTTCTTGAATGGTTACATGTACGAAAAATTGGAGCACGAAGCTTGTCTCGTAAGATTTCATGTTTAAAAGCATTTTATAGATGGGCGGCCGAATATCACGGGCTTCATAATCCTGCTGCTGAACTTGCATTTCCCCGTATAGAAAAACGACTTCCTCAATACCTATCTGAAAAAGATATTGAAGCTTTACTCGAGGCAGCAAATAGCAACATAACACCGCTTGGAGTTCGCAACAAGGTGATTGTGTATTTGCTCTATGTGTCCGGAATGAGAATTAGTGAGCTTGTATCGCTCAAAAAATCGCATATGCATTTTGATACAGGCCTAATCGTTGTCCAAGGTAAGGGCGGTAAAGAGCGTCAGATTCCATTGCCAGCGGAAGTTCTTGAACTTATGCGTCATTACTTTAGTACTACGCATCGAAAGCTTACGCAGCAGGGCAACTTGTATGTTGAAACCGACTATGCATTTCCTGTGCTGTATGGCAAACGCGTCAAGCCAATATCACGACAAGCGTTCTGGCTGATTCTCAAAAAACTGGCTCGTTCGGTTGGTATAAAAGATATGGTTTCACCACATAAATTACGACACTCGCTTGCAACACATTTACTACACAAGGGAGCAGATCTCCGTTCATTGCAGCTTCTACTCGGCCACGAAAATCTATCAACAGTGCAGATCTATACGCATCTAGAGACAGGTCATTTGAGATCTATTTATGATAAGAAGCATCCTCGATCATAAGAATTTTTTATTTTTTATATGATCTGAGTATACTGCTACCAACCTTGCTGATATCTGTACACTTTTGTTGAGGACGATGCGTTATGGAAAACAAGTTTGTGATTGAACAGAAGTCGATTTTGTCTGTTTTATCATCCATGCAACCTATATGCACAAAGCGAACAACACTGGATACGACAAACTATATTTTGTTTCATGTTGGTCATCGTGAACTTGTTCTCAAGAGCACAGATCTTGAAATTAGTTTGCAAGCAAATTGCACCCTCAAAGAAAGTGATGTAACGGAAACACGTTCATTTCTTGTGTCAGGACGTCGGCTTTTTGATTTAGTAAAAGAGCTTGCTGATGATATTACCGTAACGATTGATGATACAAGTCTCGGCCTTACCTCAGGGACAGCGCAGCTTACGCTTAATATTAAGGATGCACAGGAATTTCCACCATTCCCAGAACGCATTGAAAATTTGATGCATTTGGATGCAAAATTTGTACTTGAGCTACTCAATAAAGTTGCATTTCTAATTCCACAAAATAACGCAAATCCTGCACTTAACGGTTTATTTTTGGAACTTTCGTCGGCAGGCCTCAAGATGACTACAACAGATGGGCACTGTCTTGCACAGATTGCTACGAATAAATATAAGCTTGATGGCGAAAAGAAATGGCTTTTGCCGCGACGAGCAATTTTTGAAATTAAAAAAATTCTTGAAAGTTCAGACGATGCAACACTGTTCCTAGGAACTTGCGGCAACCAGCTGGTATTTTCAGGAACATCATTCAACTTCTTTACCAAATTACTTGTAGATCCATTTCCTAATTATTCGACCATTCTTGATCGCAATGGATTTATACCTGCACGTCTGGATAGAACCAACTTTGTAAAAACTTTGCGCAGGTCGTCCGTCCTTCTATCAGGTCAGTTTATTGCTACAAAGTTTGCCTTTGAAAAGGAACGGCTCAGTGTTTCTCTGCATAATAAAGAGGTTGGAAAGCTAGACGAAGCACTTGCGTTGGAAGATTTTGACTCTGATAAAATGGAAATCAGATTTTACTCACCATATCTTTTGAGTGGGCTTCAAGCATTCCAAGACGAAAAAAGTACATTCTATCTAAAGAATCCCGCTCGCCCAATCATTTTCGAGTCAAACGAAAAAGAAAAAGGATACATGTTAACGTATCTTGTCATGCCAGTATCCCCATCAACGCAATAACTTTTTCAAAGACGTGCAGATAACAAGCCTTCACATAAAAAATTTTCGCTGCTTTTCGTCGCTTTCGGTGAATCTTGATGATCGTATCATTGTAATAGAAGGCGATAATGGTTCGGGTAAAACATCCTTGCTCGAGGCAATCCACTATCTTTGTTATATGCGTTCATTCAGGACGCATATTCCACGAGACTTGGTAAATTTTGAAAAGGATTCATTTTTTGTTAAGGCACAGCTCTCTGTTGATGATGCTCCCGCTGAAATTCAAGTTGGTTTTTCCGGAGCACGGAGACTTGTAAAATTTAATCAACGGCCGATACAATCATTTAAGGATCTTGTTCCACATTATCGAGTCGTTACTCTGATCGAAGATGATCTTATGTTGATCAAAGGTGGCCCTGAGATTCGACGTGCATTTATTGATCAGGCATTGATACTTTCTAATCCAGATTACCTGCTATCACTCAAATCATACCGCGCGGCAGTTGATCATCGAAATACCGTTTTAACTCAAAGTCATGTTGCGGATGATACGTACCGTTTTTGGACAAAGCATCTGTGGGAGCAGGGTATCACCTTGCAAAAACAACGTAGGGACCTACTTGCCAACTTAGAACAGCGAGTGAATATTTTATTTAAAGAGCATTTTTCCGAGCAATCACCATTAGATATTACACTTGAATATCGTTCACGTAAGCACGCCGATGATGAGTCATTTGATACATTCTTGCAAGTGTACGGTGATTTGCTTAAGCAGGAAGAATTGCGGCTTGGTCGCTCCATGTTCGGCGCGCATCTGGATGATTTTGCCATTCATTTTCGTTCTAAAAAATCCAAGCTTTATGCTTCCCGTGGGCAACAAAAGCTTATTATGCTTCTACTCAAAATTGCACACGTACAGGAGATCATTGAGCAACATGGTCCCATCATTTTTTTACTCGATGATCTTATGGCTGACTTTGATACTGCAACGCTTGAGCGGCTTGTCGCTATGTTGATCAATCTTAACTGTCAGCTCATTTTTACAATCCCCACGCAACCGTCTCAATTAAAGGACCTCCTGACCATCCAGGGCGCTGTCATTATGAAATTGACAGATGGAAACATTTGCTCCGCTGCTGGCGATTTCTGATTTTATTTCATTTGACAGACTTATAAAAACATCGTATTGTTTTTCGACAAATTTAAACCTATGAAGGGGCTACTGATCGCAGTTTTCGCGCCCTTTGACATTATTAAATTTTTGCCCATACTAGGTTTCTGTGATGACGCGTTCCTACTGTTGTTTTGGAACGCTTTAACTTTAGGCTTCATTACTACTCTCCTTTTTTCCACCGTATTGATCTACGATCAGTGCGGTGGTTTTTTTGGATCAAATCTATTTCTTTTACTCCTCTAAATTTCCTATCCTAAACCTATAATTAGATAATGTAGGGGAAGGAATAATATGAGGTATCTATGGCTCATTACCTGTATCTCCATAATGTATGGAGCTATGGGCATAGAATTAGTTGATATAGGTCTAGAGGGGACGGTACTCACGGCTCAAGAGCTAGAACAGGCCAAGCGCGGCAACACCACCATAAGGCGCGATGTGCGGGATGCTGTCCTATGGCATCAAGCTATCCCTACTACGGGACTTCTGGAGACAACACCTTACTTTCCCCCGCACTATCCCTATCTGCCGCATCAGTTTACCCTGTGGGAGCTTGCTCCTAATAAGGGTAGGGGGGTTTCTATCGGGATTATCGATACAGCAATAGGACCTAATCCTGATCTCATGTTTGCCTACCAGACGATTAATCTCGTTCCTAAAATAGAGGGCTCTGTAACAACTGCTGGAGAACCAAAGCTCAGCCATGGGAGCCATACCATGGGCATTATTTCAGGAATAGATGATGGAGGGGAGAACCGTTCGCCTTCTCAGGATACAGGAATTAGCGGCCTTGCCCCTAATGCTACTATTACGTTGCTTAATGCGTTTGAGAATGGTAAAAGCTCCAAGAATATGCTTACCAGGGCCCTTGAGGAAGCCCATCGGCAGAATATTGATATTGTTAATATGGGCCTTAAAATTGCTGAATCCATTAATCTAGACGATCAATCTACCAAGGAGCTTGAACGCGCGATTGGTCATATTCCTTATACTGTAACGGCTGCGGGAAACTCAGGAACATCCCATCTTTCTTATCCCGCAAAATTTCCATGTGTAACCTTCGATGTTGGAGCCTTTAAGTATAAAGATAACGCGTATCCTATATTTGAGGTATCGCAACATGAAGAGGGGATAGGGCCACTTTTTGTAGCACCTGGCTACAATATTTTGAGCTCAGGCTATCCGGATAATGATCAAGCGACCTATGTCTTTATGGGTGGGACATCCACAGCAGCGCCAATAATGACAGGTTTTGTTGCACTTATGCTAGGTGAGTTCAAAGACACCTTTACGAAACCCCAGCTGCTTGCGGTTGTGTATACATCGGGGTTCTTTATGCATGACACACAAAGCTGGAAATCGCACTCATTGCTAGGAACTCTTGATATGAGAACAGCTTTATTTGTATTACATTGCTTGAATTATATACGAGATCACTATCCAGATGTGGATTTTGCCGATAAGGCACAATTTGAGACAGCTGTAGCGATACTACACGATATGCTGCTACAGCCAATTGGCGGGCAAGCAGCAAAGCAAAATTTTGCAGTATTTTTAAACCAGAATGCTCACCAATCTCCACATCCAACTAATCTTAATCTTTCTCAGGTAGTTGCTTCTGTTGCTCATAAGGCATACCAAAAGTTGGGTGGTGTAAAAAATCAAAAAAACAGTACACTATTCTCACACTTACCACAGTACACACAGCAACGAATTGAAAAAAAGCTGAAATGTAGTTCTGAATCTTAGGTTTGGGGATCTGGTCATATGAATAAAATCATTATAGCGCTGGTATTCTTGGGGAATGCGTTGTGTGCGCAGGAGTATCTCTATCCTGTGGGAAAGATACAAGATGAAGGGCGCACCATGGTGTATCTTATACATCAGCGCTCGCCATCTCATATAAATCTTCTTATATGGAATCCTGTTACCTATGAAACATCGCCTGGTCTACTCTCTACATATACCCCGGCAAGCTTTACGTTACTTCCAGATCAAAGTGGATTTAGTTTCATTGATCATGGGAGAGTTCGCATAAAAAATTTTAATAAACGATCTCCAAAAGCAATTAGTTTTAGATATCCCATAGATGACATTACTAAGATTTGTTGGCTTTCCAATGAAACGTTTTATTTCTCGGGAAGGCCTGGACATCGCTTTGGTATTTTTGCAGCAAATCTCCAGGGCGATGTTATACCGCTGATTCATGACACGATTAATGATTATCTTTATCCGCAAAGGATTGGATCTGAACTATTCTGTATTAAGAGAACACCTCAGGGAACCTATTCGATTATAACCACCCATGTTTCTGATATTAATCTGACAAATAGAAGCTCTTCATTAAATGAAGAAGAATTTCATGCTGCAGTACTCCAAATGATGTATGAAGACGCGGAACCGGTATTTGCAGCCCCAGACTTAGAAGATGTTTTTTCTGATGACACAACGGCATTAATTTTTCTTACAATGGTCTCTGAGGCCGAGGGTTTTGTTATTCAACATCCTCGGACAATCGAATCAGATACACATATGATTAAATTTTCGTATTGCCACATCATCAAAAATAATAACACCTGGAAGAATGAACAGTTGTTTGCGTTTACTCTTCCAGCAAAATTCATTCGTCGTGGCTCAGACGATCTTTTGTATGAAAACATTCTACCATTGCTTCCTCGCGTTTTTGGTAATGATATTTTTTATGCTCATTGTGATGATTCAGATCATTGTAAAACCAACTTATTCAGTTTTGATATGACCAATCATCATTCGGAACGGCGTTCGCTGCCTATATCACACGAGCTTTTAGATTCTGCAAGTTTTTCACCTCTCACCGTAGATCCATTTGTCTTTTATGGCGGGAAAATTTCATATGCCTATGATCAACCAAGCGGCTATGGAACAACACCAACATTGTGGATCAATGAGCGAGGCATTTTATGTGCTGCTTTGCCTATGATAAATAATGCGTTACTCTAAACGGTGATTACAAGCGCATTCGCATCACGTTCGTGAAGGAATATCCATGATTTTTTCGTTAAAAAAATTAACATTGCTTATTATATTTATCATAGGAAGTATGGTGACAAAAACAATGCCAGACCCCACAAAATCATCGGATGCTTATCGACGGGCCGTGGAAGGCTTGGTTATGCAATGGAGAATTTCAGGAAAAAATATGCATGGTGATTGGGGCTTGCGGAACTTTCACGAGAGATCATTTGTATATGCAATGCAAGCACCTGGCTTCCCAGAAGGTTCCGATTATGGGGTTGTTGCAGCTTATTTATCACAACGCTATCCAGATGCAAGGCCAAGCTGATTTTACATAAGATCCATTATCAGGAGGTAAAAGTTTTGGTCTCTATGGATATGTCACCAACATGATCGGCATAGATTCATGGAACTTGAGATCCTTGAGTTGTTTTCTAAAAACCTTATACCAAGGCATGGTAACAAGATCATTCGTAACCTCAATCCAGAGAAAATCACTATAAAAATGGTCACAGAGAAATTCAGAGAGATCATTATATGGATAACTCAACCATCCCCCAGCCTCTAACTCTTTTAGGACAGAGACAATGGAATTGCCAAGTGGAATTGAACTGACTGAGAGACATGCAACTTCATTATAATAATTAAATGACCCAAGGAAGGTTTTCATGAGCTCTCGGCCATGAAAAACATCCCTAACCATGATTGAATGGAATCCGTTGGTTAAAAATTTATCGCTTAATGTTAGGATTTCTTGTTCTGCGGCTGAAAGATCTATCGTTGTTGTTGGTACCGCTGCGCCGAATCTAAGTATCGCGTTAGTATTCATTGTTGCGTCTCGTTTCATGGCTTACCCCTCCCGGTTTATCCCCCCATTGAGTAATCCCCTGCATTCCTATCATGAGTTGCGCCATTTGTGTCATAGTTTGTTGTAAACTTTTAATGCTTCTAAAACATACAAAAAAAATGATATAAAAATCAAGTTTTTATATCAATATGAAAAGTAACAACAAAAAAATGAATCAAAAATAAAGATACATAAGGAATAAAATCAATAAGATACGAACTGTAACAAAAAAATGAATTTGATTGTTAAATAGTGCAACAGTCACTTTTGGGCGCTGATAATCTTTTTTGTGTTCCATAAACCACAAACTGAAACTGCAAGCGCGTCTGTGACATCGAATTTTTTTGGCATCAGTAATCCGGGAAATAGCCGTAGGAGCATGCGAGCAACCTGTTCTTTACTAGCGCCACCATATCCTGTTAACGACTGCTTAACCTCACGTGGCGAAAACTCGTGGAGTGTAATTGAGTTGCTATATGCAAGATGATAAATGATGCCTCGCAAATATCCAAGTTTCAAAAAGTTTTGAGCATTTTTGCCAAGAAATGGAGTTTCGATTGCAATATCGGTTACGTGCCATGTTTGAATAAGATGCAGCATATTGTCATGAAATTTTGAGACACGCTCTGGTAATCCCTTTGTTCCTAAGCGCAAGAATCCATAATCAAGTAAGACCGAACGTTGCTTGTCTTTTTTTAACACTCCATAGCCACTGATGATGGTTCCGGGATCGACGCCGAGAATGATCATTCTCTCTCCTTTTCATACGAACATCTTTACTGTTCGTATTCCGCATCCTCAAACTTCGTAAGTTCTTTAAGGAAGTTCAAATAGGCAGTACCAGTTGGTCCATTCCGCTGCTTACCTATAATCAGCTCGGCAAGCGCAGGGTTATCGGTCTCAGGATGATACACGACATCACGATATAAAAACATTATCAAATCGGCATCCTGTTCGATTGCTCCGGATTCACGCAAATCAGAGAGCATCGGTCGCTTATCCATGCGACTATCAACTGCACGTGATAACTGTGACAATGCAATAACTGGAATAGCAAGCTCTTTGGCAAGAGCCTTAAGCGCGCGCGATATTTCTGAAACCTCCTGATGTCGGTTTTCATGGCGACCAGGTGCACGTAGCAATTGGAGATAATCAACAATTAATAATTGAAGCCCATGCTCAGCTTTGAGCTTGCGAGCCTTGGCACGCAGTTCCATTACATTGAGCATTGCAGTATCATCAATAAAAATTTTTCGTGAAGCTAATGAACTAGCAACATTAGTAAGTGTTAGCCATTCATCAGAGGTTATAGTTGCATTGCGAATATTGTGATGTGGTATGCCAGACTCTGATGATAGCAAGCGTAACGTGAGTTGTTCTGCTGACATTTCGAGCGAAAAGAAGCCAACGGTAAAATCATGGCGCGCCGCATTGATCGCAGCGTTGAGTGCAATACCAGTCTTACCCATCGAGGGGCGCCCTGCTACAACGATTAAGTCGCTTTTTTGAAAACCCGACGTAAGATGATCTAGTTTTGCAAAACCACTCGGCACTCCGGTAATACCATGCGCGTGTGTCTTGATTTCGTTAATGTGTTGGAATGTTCGCTTCAACCAAATATTCAGTTGTGTAAAACTTTGGTTTGCACGTTTGTGCGATATATTGAAAATCGTTTTTTCAGCGTTATCAAGAACCGCTTCTATTGCTTTATCCTGTTGATCATAGCATGTCGTGATAATGTCAACGGCAGAACCAATGAGATCACGAAGCACTGATTTTTCTTTGATAATACGTGCATGGGATTCAATCATACCTGCTGACGGAATCTCATCTTGCAACGATAGGAGGTACGATGATCCACCGATTGCTTCCAATTGATCTTTCTTTTTCAGCTCATCTTGTAAGGTAACTAAATCAACGCGATTAAATTTCTCGGCCAGTTCCAAAATGGTTTCATATACAATGCGATGTGGTGCACTGTAAAAATCTTGTGCTAATAAAAAATCAGACACTGATGAAAGTGTCTGATCATCTAATAAGATTGCACCAAGAACAGCTTTTTCTGCTTCCGTATTAAACGGCAGTTCTTTTCCAAGAATGGTTTCAGGTGCTATAGAAAGATTCCGTTGTTCTTGTTTTCGCTTTTGCATGCGTTAGCTGCTTAATCTTGTTCTGGAACAATTTTCAAGAGGACTGTCGGTTGAAGTCGTGATGATAATTTAATGGTGATGTGGTGTACACCTTTTTCTTTAATGTTTTTATCAAAGATGACTTGATTTTTCGCAACCTTTACACCTTCATCCGCCAGTAACTCCATAACTTCCATAGGGCTGACTGAACCATAAAGTTTACCGTCGTCGTGAACCTTACGTTTGAGGATTAGTTTTAGTGACCGAATTTTTTCTGCAAGCATTGAGGTTTCAGTTGCGATCGCAGTTTTACGGTCTTGTATTACTTTTACACGCTTTGCAAAGCTTGATTCGTTGTGGGGTGTTACCTGTTCGGCCAATTTTTTAGGGAATAGATAGTTCGCTGCAAATCCATCTGAGACTTTGACCATTTCCCCGGCAATGCCTACTTTGGCCACGTCTTTCAGTAAAAACACCTTCATAATTATCCTTGTATGCTAGCAATAGAATTGACGTTGTTCGATAGTGCACTCGGCACAAGACAGAGTTGAGTATAGAAAAAAACAAAGCGGTTGAGAACTAGAGATATCTATCAATCATACGTTGATGTGATCCGTCTGGCTTCAGTACCCATCC
Source organism: Candidatus Babeliales bacterium (assembly GCA_016929235.1). Taxonomy (NCBI): domain Bacteria; class Candidatus Babeliae; order Candidatus Babeliales; species Candidatus Babeliales bacterium. The sequence continues at coordinate 128,581 of JAFGJD010000005.1, forward strand.
ACCAGTATGGGACACATAAACCACTCCCCTCCCCCAGGTCATGGCCTGCATCCTTGCATATAACCACAATACTCTCTGAAAGTACGGGGTATGCATAAACCAACTATCATTAACTAGAACCACAATCGGCTCGTTCCCACAAGGCGCAGCAGACGCGAAGAAGAAATCAGAGCAGATCATGGGAATAAAGGGAAGTGATCCAAACATCATTATAGGCCGCTCGGAGCAAGGCGCGGAGAAAGGTCTACACTTGCTGAGGAAAAGTCCTTTGAAAAATGGAATTTGGTTCCATATGGTCGGTAGGTATTCAACGAAGGGAAACCTATGTTGTTTTTCATAAGCTTGTATTATCGGACCATTTTTAAAATAATAAAACTTATTGTATAAATTACCGTTTGTTTCGCCATGTGCGCCAATGATACAAGGTACTCGTGTCATTGCCAATGTTTGCATGCATCGCTCATAGTTGTTGATTGGAAATCGCAGTGTCGACTCTGGTGCTATACAACAGACTACATCTTGATGAAGATCATGAACCGCCTCGATTGAAGATACAATCTCCTGTACGCCATCCCAGAGCGACAGATGTTTATCTGGTGGAGCTACATAACCCAACTTCGGAATCTCACACCCACTATGAGTAAAGAAAGAACCAAAAACAATCAGAATAAGCGCCCCGCTCGCTAGCAAGAGCGAGTGTCGTGTATGCTTTCCGCATACAGCATTAACAAACAACAAAGGAACAACCAAAAAGAGAAGTAATGCAGCATGGTGCCCATATGCAAGAAGGCCCCTACTCATCCATGGCCACTCACACAATGGAAGATATGGACATACCATAGAAATACCTTCGTTGTGACCAATAATAAAAAAGATGCGTGAGGTAACGAGATACCAATAGATATACGTTGTTGCCAGCCATGACCAGATTGTATTACTAAGTCGTGTCGCTGCCCAGAACCACAGACCTGAATATATCGCACAATAACAAATAAGGAGTACGTATCCAAGCTCACGCCCAACGCCATCCGCCTGTGTATGAAGCAAGACTGCGCTGAACCAGAACGTACCACCAAACGAAACCAATCCCCATACATATCCGTGCTTGAAAGAATACACTCGTCTGTTCAAAACTGAATACCACAAGGGAACGAAGGCTGCCCACGAAAGACATCCTAGCCATGGCGAACAAAGAAACGCCAGCACATACAACAGCGCAGAGTAAAGAACCATTATCATGATGCACTCCATGATGTTATGACCCACTTATCATCATTGCGGGCCAACACGCACGAAACTCGACCACAGTGTACACCCTGCTCGAGCAATTGTGCACAAACCGTAACCTGATCGCCATGATAGTCACACATAATCTTCCCCGAATAGTGTGCATCGCCGGGAGGCCATGAACGAAACACCACCGGTTCGTCAATATTTTTATGGGCGCGTATCATCGCACAGCCCGCCCTCGCTAATCCTTCAGAAAGAAGGATCCGTTGTTCATGCTGCAGACGGTATCGCCATTGCTGTGCAAGCGCACCGTATGATCGCCACATGGCAAGAGTCAACGTTGTACACACACCGATAAATAACACCACCAGGAGCATTGCCGATCCTCGTCCTACCATACCGCCCCCACTCTTCGTACAACATCCCACGAAAGCTCATATCGTTGTCCTCGTCGCTCAAGAACAAGTACCACATGAAGTAGATCATCCTGTCGCTTGAAACAACACTTTGCAACGTCATGGGCCATCGCAATCGAACGCTTCGTTAACCACTGATATGCATGCACATCATACGTACCAACAATGCGACACAGTGTTCCACTATGCAGCTCCCACCCATAGGCACCATTATCGTTACTACAGATCATGCAGTCATCAAAGCAATATACTTCTCGTGCACGATGATAGTCCGCACAGATAACATCGTGAAGACGCAGGCAAACAGACTGCAGCTGAGAACGTGTGCATAAATCTTGGTATGCAGGCACCATCTGCACAATACGCGTCAGGACCAGAACACAGACCATGCTGACCAATGCAAGATACACAATAACTTCAACAAGCGTTATACCAATACGATTGTTGTTAATATCATGTCCTGCTCGCCATGTTTTAGAACGACCCATCGACATCCTGGAATAACCTCTCCGGCATCGGTTACTACTGTTCTTTCATCCCACACATACCTCGAAGCCACCCCTCGAGAAAGAATCGTTTTCCCTTGCAGGCGCTGCTCCAATAATGAACGCATCTGAATAAGAGAAAGCACGAGCCTCTCGTGTTCGTATTGGCGCATCATCAGACTCGCATACTGCTGTTGAATCAAAAGCCCGATCATGGTGAAAACACCAATAGCAATCATAACCTCTATAAGGAGAAAACCCTGAGTTTTACATTGACTTTGTAGCCTGCCACAGGTACGTTTACGTATGATCATAATGTCCCCTCATAAAGCACTGGGGACATACTACTATGAGAGGAACTCCATTATGAATATCTCATCAAAGATCAAACAGATTTTCTTTGTCGCACTCAGCCTTCTATACCTCAATTCAACAATCGAGGCACAACAAGGACCAAATCCAAACCTACAACAGTTTGCGGCCAATATGCCAATGCCTACCGAAGAGGAAATACAGGCAGCATCAGCCTTTCTTGAAGACTTCTTCAATAATATGAGTGATGAAGAGATGGCTGATTTTATGCAGTTTTATGAAGGATTTGTGCAGGATATCGAAAGCGGCAAAATCAAAGTAGAAGATATCTTTGGCCCATTACCCGAACAACCACCGGTTACGCCACAAGAGCCGAAAAAGCCCGAACCTCAAAACCTTCCTGAACAAAAACCGGCTCCGGTTACCCAGGATAATCTAAGAGATAAAAAAGCAACTGCAGAAATAATCAAAAAACTAATCGCATCTATCACGTCACTCAAGACAAAAGCGGCAAGTTCTCACAAAGTGCTTACCACGATTGAGCCGTTATCAAAAGAAATTGATACTCTCGTGTACTATCTATATGCACTGGAAAAGCCAGAACATATCCAGCAACTTGTTACAGATAAAGAACTCATACCATTACACGACCAGCTCAAGTCATTGCAACAAGTAATGGAACAATACGAACCACGACTTGCTATTCCTGAGTTTGGCATCGGCCCTCAAAATCCTCAAGAAAAAGAAGCCTCTAAAAAGGCTCTCAGCGAAATAATCAATGCATTCAAGAAAGCATTCTCTGCCGAAAATATATTGGAGAAGTTGGAGAAATTATTTGAAAAATATGAGCCAGAAATTTTAAAACAAAAAAAAGCAGCTGAAGATGCAGAGGAACGGGCAAAACAAGAACTTGCTGCTATGAAAGGATGGCGCCAAGACCCTTCTCGCGTTGCACCAGAACCTAGAGAACGTAACTATCCAACGCGCTACTCAGATCGCGGGTCATACGGAGGAGGATACCAGGACTACAGTGTACCTTCTGTAGGTAGCGGTTCTATACAACCGCCACGCCAGTTCAGTGGTGCTCCATCATCGCTGCCACCGGCACCAAAAACATCTACTCCAACGGTCGTAGGTTCACAAACGCATCAACTTCCCGCTCCACCAGAAACAAAGCCATCGGCAAAGAAATCCGAACCTGAAAAAACAAAGATTGAGACACCAGCGGAAGATCATCTGATTACAAATAAGCTGACAGATCTTAAAGAGGCTCTAGGTGATGCAAGTAAGGCTGCTACTGAAGTCAACAAAACAACAAAAAACGATCTACCTATGTACCTCATAACAAACAGCACAACAGCAGACGAAAAACAGGCAAAAGAAATAAATAAGAAACTCGAAACGTGTATTGAATCACTTACCGATGCAAAGAAATACAAAAAGAGCGTAGAATCTCGCATCGAATCAGCTAAACGTTCGGACTATACCAGCAAAGTAAATGAAACAATGATGAGGGTTCAACCATCACTCAAGCACCTCTATGACTCATTGTACAATGCACTAGATAACTATACCCCCACCGTTCAAGCTCGACACATGGGATATGAGATCAAGGGGGTAAAGAAGCTTACCGACAGAAATCTGATTGAGTCGTTCCAAGAATTGTATGAGGATCTCTATAATCCTCCACAAAAAGCACAACGAAAAGAAAAGAGTAAGAAAGTAGCTGCGCCGGAACCTGTTAAAACTATGGAGGAAATGAGCTGATTAGCGCCACCCGATGTAATGCCAGATTCCGCCAGTCTCGGAAGGTTCTCCTTGAAGTTGCCGAGTGAGGGCTTCGTTGTCACGTTGAAGCTGTTCGTTCATTGCTCGTAGCTCTTGTTCCTCAACTGCAACTCTTTCTCGTGCTTCCCGCTCTGCATCGCGTCCCCGTCTGTCAGCTGCACCAATTTGCGCCAACGCTCTTTCAGTTAGTTGCCTAATCTCTTCACGAGTAGCACGTCGAACATCCTCAAGCTCTTCTTGTCTTTGTACCAATTGTTGTGAGAGGGAAACACACTGTCTCCCAAGGGCCTCTCGACTTCGATGAGCTCTTTCTCGTTCGTCAACGGCTCTTACGGCCACGTCTTGAGCCCCATCGCGTTCTCTGCGAGCTTGCTCAGCTTCCTGCATATGCGCCTCCGCCCGAGTGAATAATGCATCCTGTACTTGCTGAAACGCGCCGATATTAAGATCTCTATCTACTACATCAGATCTTAGCTGCCTTTTTTCCTCACGTAAGCCGCGTATCTCCCGAACTTGATCAGCGATTGTTCTACGGTAGGATCTTTTATCGTAGGAATTTTTTGCTAACCACCCCATGGCGATTATACATGCACCAGATAAAACATAATGCTCCTGTATATCTTCCGTGGCCTGCAGGAAAAACTTATTGAGAGCAACGCTTGCCGTTTGAGGAAAGGATACCACCCCGTTCCAGAGCGATGCAGCTTTATCGGCAAGTGATTGAGTGTGTGCTGCAAGGGCATGTCCACCTTGACCATCACTCTGGATGGACAAACCAAGAACAGACTTGTCGTGATTAGAGTCCTCACCGTATCCATATACAGGGAGAACCGCTAAACTTAGGAGAACCAATCGTTTCATGTAGCATCCTAGAATCATTATTATAACTTCCATTTAGTACTCTAGAGGCTACCTGAAAGGCTATTCCTGGTCAAAAGCCAGCAACAACCCATCTATCATGGCTGCTAAGGCAGCGCGTCTACTACTTCTAACATCGCTCTAAGGGACTCATCCACCGCATTACCGCCTGGAATAACCTCTGCACCGCCGGCATTTTTCGTATGTTCTGCCTCAACTGCATCAAGTCTGCGGCGAAACTCTCGATTTTCTTTCACAAGTTTATCGTAATTTACTAATAAAGCTGTCACTGCACCTTCAATAGACGCATCTGAACCCCTAATACCACCTTGAGAAACAGACCTTACAAGTGTCCCGCCTGGGGGATAGTGCGCCCCTTCACGACGTTCTTCTCTGCGTAACTCAACGTGTTCATCGCGGTTAGATCGCCACCGAGCAACCAAGATCCCTGCCAAGATGCCAATCCCGCCAACAAGACCAGCGACTTTACGACTAATGGTCGGCAGCATAGCCTGAACTTGGGCAAGATGAAATCGCCAACGCGCAGCCATAGACGCATTATCGGGAAGATAGCCTATCCCGCTAGCACTGGACATTGAAGTGACCGCCGTATCTTGGGATGCTGTTGTGACATCGAATAAGTTTGCATAGGGTGATATTGCCTCCACTGCCATTCCACTCATATCACGAGAAGGAATATCCTCTACTGCCTCCGCTTGGATCTCTTTTAGTGCATCTTCAAGCGCAGCCTCACATTGCTCGGACACCTCAGATTCTAGGCTCACGGCTGTTTGTTCGTTTGTAACCGTTTTTTTACGTGGAATCAGCACGGCTTGTTCATGTCCTATATGACAACTGCAGCGCGCCTCAACCTGCCCACACATCAAACTCATCATAACTAGCAATATTACAAACATTGCGCCCTCCTGGTTACTCGCTCTTGACCGTTCGCATATTGTAAAAAAGGCGAACTAGTTTGAAACCACTTCCTCACACCTCTGGCATAATCCATGCTCGTGCAACGATATGTCCCACTGCCAGCATCGTGGGCATTTTACTCCATCTGCATGCTCAACTGCAACCGCTACCCCAGAAAGAACCGTTGCTTTAAGGCCCTGGGCACGGTCCACAAACATAAGTTGCGATACAATACACCACTCCTTTATAGACCGCATATATGCATCACCAAACGAATCAAATAATTGCTTGAGCGGCGCGAGCTCTTTTCTACTCCAATCACAATGCACTGTGACTTTGGCATCAAGCGAATGTTTAACAACACCCTCTTCACGCTTCAACTCAATCGCCTTGAGTACAACAGCGCGAAACTCATGGAACAACTCCCATTGCTTTTGTCGCTTACTATCAAAACGATACATAGCCGGAACTTCTGTAAAATTCTGTTCATGAATCGAACACAACTTATTGCTTTGATAATGGTCAGAAATTAATTCAGACGTAAATGACAGTACCGGAGCAATGACATGCGTCAATGTATCAAGAATATGCCATACAACTGTCTGCGCCGAGCGACGTTTGTGACCGCCCGCTTGCTCGACATACAAACGATCCTTGATAATGTCTAAATAAAACGAACTCAACGACCGGGCACTGTATTCCCCAAGAATATGAAACACCGCCGTAAAATCATACGCATCATATGCTTCTCGCAATGATGCATTCACACGCGCAAGTTCATCGAGGGCATACTGATCTAATGGCAGCATCTTATCATATGGAACCGCGTCATGGTCATGCGAAAAGTCATACACATTCGAAAGTAAGAATCGACACGTGTTACGCACCTTGCGATACACCTCTTGTACATTCTTGAGCAATGTTGGTGATACAATCGCATCACCTTCAAACGAGATGCTGGATACCCATAAACGTAGGCCATCTGTTCCCAACTGCTTGATAATGTCATCCGGAGCAACAACGTTACCGAGCGACTTGGACATCTTTTTGCCATGCTCATCCACCGTGAACCCGTGCGTTACCACGGAGCGATAACACGGTTCATTCGAGAGCACTAAACTCGTTAACAAGGAACTTTGGAACCATCCACGGTGTTGATCAACCCCTTCAAGGTACATGTCTGCTGGATACCCAAGCTCAGGATTATCCTGTAGCACTGCATAGTGACTCACACCGGAATCAAACCACACATCAAGAATATCCTGTTCTTTGATGTACTCATCAGGTGTATTCCCTTGTTCACGTAATGCATCGGGGAAAATATCTTTGATCAAAACCGTATCCCAATACTCGATACCATGTCGATACACCCCGGCCGCAACGCGCTCAACAAGTTGCGCATCAATATACGCCTTGCCCGTCTGCGTGTGCACAAGCGCTGGGATCGGAACACCCCATACGCGTTGACGCGAGAGACACCATTCAAGTCTGTTTTGCACTGAAGCCTTTAAGAAATTTTTAGAACGTTCCGGAATAAATGTCACCGTATCAATTGCTTTAAGCGCACGTTCACGAAGATCACCCTGCGACAGGTCACAGAACCACTGACTCGTTGCACGGAATATCAATCCGTTACGGCAACGCCAACAATGTGGATACGAGTGACGAATACTCCCCTTGTACATAAGCATGCCATTACCAGCAAGAGCCTTGATCACCCATCCTTGCGCATCGTTGATCGACATGCCTTCGAGCTCTTTTGGCATAATGCCACTCGTGTACTTACCGTCTGGAGATAATGGTGAAAAAATCTCAAGGCCATAGCGAACACCCATCTCATAATCTTCAGGACCACATCCGGGAGCGCTATGCACACATGCTGTTCCATCATCAAGTGATACAAATCCATCAGCAAGCACGGGTACTGTTCGAGTGGTATCAAATGGATGGACAAGCGTTGCATTCACTAATTGTTCTGCAGGAACCTCAGCAACAACTTTTTTCTCAATGCCCATCGTATCACAGACTGCATCAGCACACGGAGCACCAACAATGAAGTACACGCCATCATGTTCAAGAATCTGATACGTTGTTTTAGGACGAATGAATACTGCGCGATTGAGCGGCAAAGTCCATGGCGTTGTTGTCCAGATCAGCATACTGACTGGTTTTCCCGCTAGTTCTGGGAGATGGTTCTTGATTGCGTCATCGGTTAATGCAAAACGCACATAGATAGATGGATCTTTGCGATCAGAATATTCGATCTCTGCGGTTGCGAGCACTGTCTCACATGATGCACACCACGGCACTGTTTTATTTTTCTTTTCAATGTATCCCTGCTTCACAAACGAACCGAATGCGCGCAAGATAGCCGCTTCGTATCGTGGGTCCATTGTTTCATATGGATGAACCCAGTCCATTAGTACACCAAGTTGCTTAAACTCATGACGCTGGATATCAATCCATTTTTTTGCATAGGCACGACATGCTTTCTTGAGGTCTTGTGAATCCAAATTTGGATGCTCTTGTGTCACTTTCAGCTCAATTGGCAGACCATGGCAATCCCAACCTGGCGTAACCGGAACGTGTTTTCCGCTCATGCGCTGTGACTTGGCAACCATGTCCTTAAGGATCTTATTGTACGCATGCCCGAGATGAATGTGACCGTTCGCGTAGGGAGGCCCGTCATGAAGAAGGAACTTTTTCTTTCCTTTATTAAGGTCAAATGTCTTGCGTGACAGATCTTCCTTGTCCCAGCGCTGCAGAAGTTGCGCATCGGATTCTTTATGGTTTGATCGGATTGGGAAATCAGTGCGGGGAAGATTGAGGGTGTCCTTGTAACTCACCTTGGTCTGCGCCATGGAGTAATTCCTTTTATCTATACAGGCAAATGTTAGTTCAGTATAAGAACTTTTGGCAGTTTATACAAAACTGATATAGTGTTGTCCATCTTATAAAAAAACAGTCTAAAGGCATCCATGAATAACCAATACCATACCTACGGAATCTTGGGTTTTGGCGTCGTCGGAAAATCAGTGCTCAGACATCTCTCAAATCAATCTCCTGATCGCATTGCCGTGTATGATTCCCGCAAGCTCTCTCAGGACGAGAACACAATAATCAGGGCAAACAATGGTGTTGTGTATCAACCTAGTGCACTGGAATCTTTTTTGATTGCCTGTGAACACATTATCCCAAGCCCTGGCATTGCACTACATAGGTATGACAAGTATAGCCACAAATGGCTGAGCGAACTTGATCTGTTTGCACATGCATGGCACAAACATGTCATTGCCATTACAGGAACAGTCGGCAAAACAACAACAGCAGCACTTCTCGCACACACACTTGAACATATAGGGGAACATGTCGGCTTAGGCGGGAATATTGGAACCCCAATGCTTGATCTGGTTTCTTGCCAGGAGACGTATGCCCTTGCTGTTCTAGAACTCTCAAGTTTTCAGCTTATGCACATGAAAGAGTTTGCACCCGACATTGCAGTACTCCTCAATCTGTACCCCAATCACTTGGATTATCATACATCCTACGATGAATACAAAGCAGCAAAACTTAGACTATTTACCAACCAAAGCGAAAAACAAAATGCAATCATCCCGCTATTCCTAAAGGATGCATTGAAGGGCAAAAAAGCACACACAATTATAGTCACCCCCAACGATCAGCTTTGTGAAGAAGAGCAACAAATTACTTTTGCCGAGCATAATGGCAATGTCACAAAGAAGAATAAGGGACATAAGGAAAGCATTATCAGACTTGGATCTATACCCCCGTTCACTGTTACTGAAAACCTCGTCTTTATCACCGCAATACTTGATACTCTAAAGATTGATCCAATGCATCTAATTAATGCAGCATCAACCTTTCCACCACAGGAACATCGTATGGAATACGTGTTAGAGCGCGATGGTGTCACCATCTACAATGACTCTAAGGCAACATTACCTGAGGCAACGCTTGCTGCACTCAATCGTCTGGGCAATCGCCCTACTATTCTTATCATTGGAGGATTATCTAAGGGAGTTGATCGCACGCCATTTTTTACGAACCTACCACCATCAGTACGTCACATTATTTGTTTTGGCAAAGAAGCAGAGAAGCTCGGCCATATTGGATCACAGTTTCATACGCCATGCACAATCAGCGCCTCGTTAGAGACGGCTATACGTGTGGCCTGGGAGACTAAACAACCAGGAGATATAATTCTTTTTTCACCGGGCGGCTCAAGTTTTGATCTTTTTAAAAACTATCAAGAACGAGGCAATTGTTTTAAGGCACACGTTATGAGACAATGGAGCCCTCAGGAGGTTGTAGGGTTATAATATAAACGTACCAACATTATTGGGGGCCTCCGATGAAACAGGTTATTTTTTACCTTTCTTTGTTAAGTGTTTTACAGGTATGTGCTGAACATGATCACGACTCTACGAAGCGCTCACTTCCTACAACCCTCTCTTCCCAGGTCTCTTCATGCCCACTCTATGCAACGAGTATTGTCATGCTGACATGCGTCGGAATACTTGTGAACGGGCGAACAAAATATGCAACCAAAGAAGAACTCCAAGAACTATCCAAGCCCTGTGACCATTCCAACCTACTCACTGCCAATGCCCTCCAGGAACAGTTAGCCGCAGATGGTTTTATAAAAAAAGTAGCTGATGAAGTTAGACAAGAGATAGCCACAAGAATTACTGGCGACCTCATAAGCACGTCTATAATGGCAGCGAAAGATAGTGTTCGTGTGATTGCCCAATCTAATATGGCCGCATTAAATGAAGTTGCTATGGAACATCTTGCAGAACTAGAGGCACGTCTCAAAGCGCTTGAACAACCAAACAAACCAAAGCAACGCCGAATGAGCTGGCATGGAGACGGCACGCCACACCAATGAATCTGAACAATACTCTTAATTTAGAATATCCTCAGCCGACTTGCCTTAACACTCGTTAGACCTTAGACTCATATGAACAGTGTATTTTCAACTTATTCTATCGAAGAAGGAAATCGGATGAGATCATCAAAACTACTCTTGTTTACACTTGCAACAGTGCTTCTAACGCCGCAAGTTCTTTTCACCAATGATATTGAAAATGATCTAGATTATACGCAGCCGGCCTCCTCGAGTAGTGGCTCTTGGATGCCTTACATTATGTGCGCTGGCCTAAGTATTGTAGTATATCGACAACACAACAGGATTAATGCAATTGGCCAAAGGCGCTTCGAGACCGTGGCTAAAATACATGATGCTCATGCGCAGATCGATACATTAGCGCACGCCATAGACGGAGAAGACGACCCTGAAGGGGGACATTTGCCTGGATTACGAGAGCAAGCACAACATATGCAACGGGGCTTAAACCACCTCTGGACCGTCGTCATACAAGGAGAAGCTAATCGAGCAGGAAGAATTATTAGGAAGCCATTAGCAACTTACGTGGCTGAAAATGATCAAGCTCTGCAAGAACACGGGGTGCAACTTGGTCGACTTGGTCGTAACATAGAGGCAATACATGCCCAACAACAAGCTCTCTCGCAAAGGCTAGAAGAATTAGCTGAACAACGTGAACGAAGCGCTGAACCCGTCACAGATGCGCTACGTCAATTGAACGGAGAAGAAGATTCTGAAGAGGATGCTTCTTAATAAGCTTTAAAAACATCAAGCTCATAGGCACGGGAAGCATTGTGCTTCCCGTGTATTCTTTTTAATACACCACACCCTAGATAAAACTGATCAGTTATGTAATAGTACACACAAGAAAGTATCACCTCTATGTCTATGTGTGTATGTTTAGAGAACGAAGACTATTACAAGCAGATCTTAATATTTTTTTGAGCCTTGTCACAACACTGATTGTGATCGGCTTCCTTTTCATTTACTCATCGAGTTCTGTCTATGCATTAGAAAAACTCGGAAGCGCACATTACTTTGTTAAAAAACATTCTTTTGGACTACTTCTGGGTATTATCGCGGGATGCGTTACACGGTATTTACCACTTGACCTCATCAAAGTAACGAGCCCCCTACTTTTTTTTACGTCACTGATCCTAACTACCATGACCATGCTCACACCATTTGCACAACGCATTCACGGCTCCAGCAGATGGCTCAACTTAGGTGGCCTTGTGTTCCAACCAAGTGAACTTTTGAAAATGTCACTCTTGATTTATATCGCCTATTTTTTAACGAAGAAAGAGCGCTATAAAAAATCATTCATGTATGGATACCTACCTTTTCTCATCATTTTAGGAATCAGTTGCGGGCTACTCCTGAAGCAACCTGACTTTGGACTCGCCGCCACCTTGGGCGCAACAACGTTTATTCTTTTGTTCATCGCACAGTTTAATACATCGTACCTCGTCATAACCGTTGCCGCCGCTCTTCCAGGCCTGATTGGGCTTGTGTACTTCTTCCCCTACCGTTGGAAACGAATCATGACATTCCTTAATCCTTGGCAGGATCCTCAAGGTGCTGGGTTCCAGATCATCCAGTCACTGATTGCGATTGGCTCAGGGAGCATGTGGGGAGCAGGGATCTCACACTCCAAACAAAAGTTCTTTTATTTACCCATGCAGCATACTGACTTCATCTTCTCTATTATTGCCGAAGAGACCGGTTTTGTTGGATCAACTTTAATCGTCATCCTGTATGTACTTTTTACCTACTATGGAATGCGCATCGCATGGCGCATGAAGGATACATTCTCTGTCTTTGTGACTCTTGGATTTGTAATCCTAACTAGCATGCAAGCTGTTATCAACCTCCTAGTTACCACTGGTTTGGTGCCAACCAAGGGCGTCGGGTTACCCTTCATCAGCTATGGGAACTCAGCCCTGATCTGTTCCCTTGCCATGATTGGATTGATCATAAATTGCACCAATGAGCAACGGCTCTAGATAGCCCCTAAAAGGCCAAAACCATTTGATCGAAAGCATCTTTACGGCTATCTTGGAAAGTAGAAAATGAGATCTACAACAAGAATAAGGCATCATGAAACTAAAATACTATGCTGTGGCATTCCTAGTCCTCATGGCGAATCACACCGCGCCAACAATGGACGAGCAAAAGGATATTCCTCAGGAAAAAATTATCCAAAAAAGCTCTCAGTCGACACAGTTCAACCACGTGGCCAGGTTTATAATGATTTCGGAAATTTTATGTGTTGCACTTTTGTCTGTTGCCATTGCAAAAGGCCGCAATAAACTTTCAAGAATTCTCCATGAGAAGGACGGGCTCAAGATGCAAATCAATCAACAAAGGGGCGAGCTCTCCGCATTAAGAGACGACAACACATAAAGACTTCTCCGTGTAGGATAAAAAATCAGATAAAGGAATTTCTTATGAAGTGCTCATGGCTCATCCTAATCATCGCAGTGGCATTCGCACCGACAATATACACAATGCCTGAACAATCACCCATACGCGATCTCCTTTATGACTCTCCTATGAGCATATCTATAGCTCCCCAGATTACCTTACAGCCTGACCTCTCACCTCAACCTCGTCGAGGATGGATGCCTGAGATTTTGTGCATCAGTACCGTAGCAGCAACACTTGTGGGAGCTCTACGAGCTCTTAATGCCGACCAAAAGCAATGGGATCTACATTTTGGTCAAGCCAGAGAATACTATCACTTGGCTCAGGACGGCATTGCATTAATCATCGGAAAAACAAAAACAGCCAAGACAAATCAAAGTCGACTTCATAAACAAGCAAGCGATCTGCAAAAAGCAACCGAATCTTTGTAAATTATTTCCAGTTCATCACTAGATCAATAAGTAATCGAACGCCCGCTCCGGTAGCACCAGTTCGATAGTAACTCATACCCGGCACATCAAACGCTGTTCCTGCAATATCCAAATGTACCCAAGGTGTTGTACCAACAAATGCGTGCAAAAAGAAAGCAGCTGTTGTTGCACCCGCTTTGTATGCAGGCTTTCCAATGTTACAGATATCTGCAACTGGCGTCTGTATCGCAGGAAGATAATCGTCATCCATAGGAAACCGCCATACACGATCACCAGAGCTATGGGCTGCTACCTCAACACGACGGGCAGCACTATCATGCTTGCTGAACATACCGGTAAAAAATGGCCCGAGTGCATATTGGCATGCACCTGTGAGGGTTGCTAAATCAATCATGAAATCAGGTTCGTAATGCTTAACAGCATACGAAAGGGCATCCGCGAGAATCAACCGACCTTCCGCATCAGTATTACGGACTTCAGCAGTCTTGCCGTTGTAGAACGTTATAATATCACCTGGTTTTGCTGCAGCACCACTTGGAAGATTTTCTGCTGCAGGAGCAACCATAACGACATTGACCTTCGGTTGTAGTTGTGCAATTGCTTGCATAGCACTGATTACAGCTGCCGCGCCTGACATATCTTCTTTCATGGTCTCCATAGCATTTGCAGGCTTCAAACTCAAACCACCAGAATCGAATGTGATTCCCTTACCAATCAATGCAACTGTTGGCGCTTTCGCAGAGACCTTATATTCCATGATGATGAGCTTACAGTCCTGTTCGGAACCGGCTGATACTGCAGCAAGTCCTCCCATACCCATCTTCTTAATCTGTTCTTCACTCAACACCTTACATGAGATGTTGTGCTGACGCGCAATCGATTCTGCGTGTTTTGCAAGCACAGCAGGCGTCAAATCACTTGGTGGCGTATCAATTAACATACGCGCATTGTTAACCGCCTCGCCAATCACTTCTCCAACTGAAAGCGCCTTCTTGACTTGTGTTACATATGATCCAACACACAAAGTTATGGAACGCTTAATTTTTGAGGGCTTGTCTTTGGTAAATCGATCAAAACGATAATCTGCCATATGTAATGTGGTTGCGGTATGTTGGATAACGTCATCATAGGATTCCTTGAAACACGATGCCTCAGGAATCTGGAGCGCAATAGACGTAAGCTTATAACATTCGGCAGTGCGTATCAGCTTCCCAAGTGCACGTCGATATGATTCAAGTGTACAATGTAACCCCCTTTTTTTCCCCATACCAACAAGAATTATGTGTATCAGCTTTTTGTTATGCAATGCCGACACAACACAATGTGTTTGCGCACTACCTTTGAATGCTTTCTGTTTCACCGCCTGAGCAAGTATTGGGAATTTTGCATGAACTGTTGCGGAAATATCTTTTGTTACTGAGAACCCTTCATATACACACAGCGCATACGCGTGTGCATTGGCACTTGTTACTGTTTTACTGGAAAGAGTTAAGCAAATCATACTGTCATTCCCTTTTGCTTCTTAGCACGTCGCGATTGTTTTTTATTTGCCCATGTTGGCTTTGTTTTTTTTGAACCACGCGTGTCTGACACGCGAATATTAGCAGATTGTGAGTGTACACGACTCTTTTTTCTTTTCACAGAGGATTGTTTAACTGATTGTGGAATCACCGTTTCACTCAACTGACCACCAGGGATAAACTTCAATGCGCCATCAACAACACCCACATTAAGCTTGTTAAGTATTTGTCGGAGTGAATCAAGCGGCAATGATGTACCAGATGGAATACCATCCTGATCATAGACCAATCCATTCTCGAGATTTATATAATTACGGTCGTAGACATCTCTGTAATACTGCTGACTGCCATCGGCAAGCGCATCCATTTGATAATAATATGATGCACCACTCTTGTAGATTACAGGCATTGCCCATAGACCTGCTGCCTGCGCGTTAGTCTTGAGTTGTTGATTTCCTTCATCCACAACCAATGATGATTCAGTTACTTGCTGCAATAACATTGGTTGTATTTCTGGAACTAAACGATTATTACCAAGAACATCTACCGCTGGTCCTATCTTCCATACATCTCTTTGCAATTGTGTGATTTCAGCCTGATCAAACTGATCATACAAAGTGATATATTCGCGCGATAGTTCTTCACCACCAATAGCTTGATAGATCATATAACCGGTATCACCCTCCACAACACGAATATCGCCTGAATCACCATATGAAGTATCGCCCGCGTCAACACGTTTTTGAAGGGCATCACTATGCATCATGTATTCATGATCCGCGTTTTTCGACACTCGTTCAAACAGAAAGTCATTATAGAGAAACTCTTGAACACCCATGTCGTCTTTAATAACAACACCAGCATCACCAAGCAAACTATCGTTCACCGCAATGCCCTTAGTTGGTGTAAATGTATCTTGTATGAGAATTTGATAGGAACTATCGCTCAAAAACGACGGTTCTTGGCCAGCAGGAGGATTATCTGCAGATGAGCGCACATAGTATGCAACATCGTAATCCTGATAGTCATAATCATTAGACTCAGGTTGCCGAGCATAGACGAACAAGCTATCACCCGCGTCATTTGTAAATTCATTGCCACTCTTGAACGTATACGTATCAGTTCCAAGCGTAAGCGATTCAAGACCACCGTCATCACTCAGTGTGACTGGAACATCATAGCTTTCGAAGAACCATGTCACATCGTACTGAATTTGACCACCAGCAGTTCGTACGACAATATCCATATCATTAAAGCTGTCATCTGAGAGGGTATACCGCTTGTATCCGTCTGTAGTAGTGTCATTCCACCATTCATCATACATCTTTTGGTTCACTGTTGCTGCCTGAATTCCATACTGATCAGATACGATACTCATTGATTGCCCGTCTGCCGTTTTATAGATTTCCGTCATCACAACATTCTGTGAATCAACATCAGGCGTACCATCTGGACGGTAAAGTTTACCCGTCACAAAATCAATGTAACGATCCATACCAGCAGCCGCGTCGACTTGCCGCACAAGATACGTATTCATGGACTCTCCATCCTTGTCTTGGGTCACATAGTAGAAGTAATAGGTACTACCCTTATCAATAATCGCTGCAATACCAGCCGTTGGGAATCGTGAATCAGTACTTACAATGAGATTAGTACCACTTTGTCCGGCAGATACATTTTTGTCACTATCCGCAAACGGCAATGCAATCGTATCTGATGTAGGGATCAATGATTGCGTTCCGTCTGAGTTATTCTGCACGCCAGCAGATGCCATTACACCACGCAAGATCCATCCAGTCATGTGCGAAATATACTTACCATCCGCATCATACGATATACCAATCTTACGACGATACTGATCTATTTTATCAGGATAGAGTAATGCAATATCACTATCTGATGGATTAAAGTCAAAATATCCTTTTGGGTCCGAAAATGCTTGATAATATTTACCTGTCGCAGGATCCTGTTTCACAAAAGGATGCCCAATAACTGTTTCTTGTGCATCAAGTTGTGCTCGTAGCGTATCGCTAAAAACTGGCGTCCTCTTCAATTCTTGCTCTGGAACTGTTGCTGATAATCGAGCAAAATCTGCAGTCTCTGCTTGAATGGTTTGCTTTAATTCATTGCCAATGCCTTGATACTTCCATGAGACCAATTCATACAAAGCCTGATTATCATACTGAGCAATCTTACCAGTCCTATCATACTGCACACCGGTTACCAAACTGATAAGTGATGATACTGATGCAGTGAACTCTACTCCATATTGTGTCCCAGATGCCTGATCGCTTTTCACACACACAACATAATCTGTGAATGTCGGATAGGCACGTGCTGTTGACTTGTAAATATAGTGGCCCTTATTCATCTCTTGGCTAAGCGCAGCATCATCTTCAGGAATAGAGAGCTGGAATTGGTAGAAAGAGAACGGCCCACGAGCACTCGCTTGTTGCTGCAGTCGACGTTCCTGTGCTTGCTGAATATCATCCCATGTCTTGTTACCACTGATGCCTTTAAATTCTTTACCGCCTTGGCGAACTTGATTTTCCTGAACTTTGGCAAGCAACAGGTCAACATTGAATGTTTTTGCAACGCCACTTTCATCAGTTACTTTTCGCCCGCTTTGATCATAGATCACACCTGTCGATACACTCACGGCATAAGGTCGTTCATCTAGTGAGAAAAATAATCCGGTATTGTCTGTAAGTTGATCTGGTGAATCGGTCATGACAAATAAATCAGTAGGCTCAAAGACCATCGTATTTCCAGCATTTTGATAGTCAGTATTCACCGACTGATAGAAGTAATTGCCATTGATCGCAAGGTCTATGCTTGGAATTTGGAAGTAAATATTAAACAACCGGTTAGTGGTAAACTGAAACGGTCCAACAAAAAGTGTTGCATCGACATCTCTACCTCCCCACGCTTTACGCGACTTATCCAAGGTCGCATTCAACTGATCGACACCATAAATAAACGTAAAATAGAAGAATGGTTGGCTCCCGTCGGATGTTCCGATTTTTGTAGGAAGTGGAATGCCATCGGGATTCACAATACCAGCAGTATATTTGGTTCCCAATGCAACCATTGTATCGGGAGTAAGATTGGGATTCTGTTCGATACGATCCTTAATCAAATTCCACACGCTTGGGTTCATATTTTCTTTAACTGTTACCGGTCGAACAGAAAGCGATCCATCAGTTTCATATACACGCGACGTAACCAGGGAAATTAGAAGATCCGCATCATCAACCGATGTAGTCCGACCAAAAACATATTTTCCTGGATTATTTGAGTCTTCCTCATATTTCACACAAATGAAGTAATCCAAAATACGATTACCCTGATCATCTGTGCCAACATCACCTAACGATGTAGGAGATGTATAGACCAGCGTATTATTCACCGCACCATAGACGGTAAGATTCAAGTTGGTTACCGGAGCCTTACTCCACTGTTCAGCCATCCAGGTTACTTGTGCTTGAATTTGAGACGCCCAATCATAAAGCTCATCCTTGAACTCATCGAAACTATGTTGGCGACCAGTTTCTATCTTAGTGCCATCCAAGCCGTATTTGGTACTGTTCACTAAACTAAAGAGAGTTACAACCTGGTCATTTTTAACAAAACCATCCCTTGCTTGATTTACCACATGAAGAGGCACAATATTCCCCTGACCATCAAGACACACAACATAATCCTTAAGCGCTACTTTCACATCAGCGCCCTGTAATGCCTGAACAAACGGAGTATCCACCGTTTCATACACATAGATACCTTCAGCCGGTAAACATACTGGGGCCGTGATTGTACCATATTCGTGCTGCGTTACACTCTGTTGTTCATAAGGATCATTATAAAGTTTCATGGCCTCAAGCTTTACCTTTGCTGTAGCGTCTGCTGTGGTAAGCTCATCACCATTCCGCAAAAGAATAACGCTGGCAGCCATGCTATCACGAATGTCGTCGTAATATTTCTGACCATCCACGTCAACACTCGTTGCCTTATCTAGTGGCGAATCAAAATATGTAGGCACCTTACCTTCAACCAAGTGACTTTGGAATCTCGCTACGAAATCATCAACTGGCTTGTCGCCATACTCGTTATCTATTGCTCCATACAATGGCAATAATTTTCTGCCATGTGCACCACCATCACGCGTAAATTGATATCCTCTTCCAAGATCAACCATAACACCAGAAAAGTCGGCGCTTTGCATATACGTACGAGCCCAATCACCAGAATCTTTTGAAACATAGAAATTAGTTTCACCCCCATCTGCATATAGAAATGGAGATAATGCAGGATGTTCCTTATCGATGATATCGCTTGGAATATGCATCGTAATACCGCCAAACTCTGTGTCCTTCCCAATCACATCAACAAGGGCATCTGCACGGCTCTTGGCAGTGTAAGCTTGCCAAAACTCACCCGGAAGCATAAAGGCAACACCCACTGCTAGCGTTCCAAAAAACCATTTTGCGCCCGAACTCATGAGCCTCCAAATACCGGCCTTTTGTAACGATTTAGCAGTACTTTGTAGTGTCACACCAAAACTTCTCTCTAGTCGTTCTGCCTCTGTACTGAGCGCACCTATCTCCCCATCAAGTTTATTAATACGGCCTGTAAGCTCAGTAATCTCTTCAGTACTCTTAGCTATCGCCCTTTCGCCAACTAAAGCTTCTCGCGCAACCGCTTTATCTCTAAGTTCTCCTGAAATCTGGCCCAATCTTGCCAACTTTGATGTTTGGACTGCTTCTCGACCGACTACCGCTTCAGTCCGCCGAGCCGCTGCTGTTGATCCAATATCTACCCCCTCTAAGCCTAAGTGACCCACTGCCGCTTCATCTAATTCCCCGATATATTTTCCTAGTTTTCCACCAGAAGCAAGCGACTTTATACCTGCTCTAACATCAGCCGTAACCGCCGTACCAAACATCTCACTTGATATTTCCTGAACGCCTTTACTAAAAGCACGGTTAAAGACCTCGACTTCTGCTGCAGTTGCCTCTCTACCAAAAAGCCTTGCTATCGCTCCTTCCTCCCTAGTGACCCCAACTAATGTCTCTTTAAATGCTTCCGATGCCATATGCCCTTCCGTTTTTCCTGCTGCTTCTAGGCCTTCACGTAGAGCCACCCTTGCAGCACCTTCAGCAGCGCCTCGTCCCGCTGCACTTTCTACTCTTCCAAATAGTTGCATGCCATGCAAAGATGAAGCACAAGATAATAGAATCGCGGTGATTAAAAGAGTCTTTTTTTGATATGATATGGTCTTCATGTACCACACCCTTTTTCTTGGATAAAACAAACACTTAAAACTGCAACAAACATAAAACAGCTCTGGTTTGAAATGCAAGAAAAGAAAAAGTTATCCCGCATGTACCAGTAGCACACACGGGACGACCAAAATAGGGTGGGTAAGAAAACTTTTTATAATGCGGCTACCAGCCAACTCCCCAGTAGAACCCAGGACGACCGTAATATCCATAGTAACCATATGGATACCAATAATATGGCGTGCCCCAACTTACACCCAAATACGGGCCATAATATGCGCTGCGAGCACGCCGCTCTGCAGCTTCTTCACGTTTCTGCTGTTTAATTTCATCGATGTATTCATTGAAGGAATCTCGAATGAACTCAACAATTTCAGATCGATTACGGAATCCTGTTAATACAACTGGACTTTTGACATCACCACGCTTCATGCCCCAGAATGTTGACTCTTCTTCTTGTCCACCTTTCTCTTCGTACGGCAACCCTCTTCTGAACAACATCACAATAGGTGTTGTTCCAATACGATATTCCTGACGCAGGTCATCAAGCTTGTCTTTTGCAAGGTTCACACGAATGAATCGTACATACTTTTCACTACGAGCAGCAGATTCAAACGACTTTTCCATCGCTTCAATCTGATCATTAGTAGCTTTATCTTTTCGTATTTCACGATCTTGCTCATAAAACAACACAACAGCTAACTCGTTTTTATCAAGTACCGCTTCTAAAGAGCGCTTATTTGTCACAGATAGTACATCTGCACAGATCGCCCGCGAGAATATTAAACCCACGAAAACAATAAAAATTTTTACTACGCCCTTCATGAGGCTTCTCCTCTACGGTCTTCATCAGGATCAGCAAAAATCTTTGCCGAATGATCATGCTTCAATGACCCTTTTATTGCCTTTTGAACAAAGGTGTTCACTTCATACATATACTTTTCTGGATTGTAGAAGAATGAGTCAAAATGTCGTCGTCCGTTAGTAATCCATAACCGTTTATATCCAGTTGTCTTGGAGAACACTGAAGTCACCGCTTCTACAGAAACTTTTTCGTCATTTTTACACGTAATGAAATAACACGGGACACTGATCTTAGATGCCGATGTTACCGGAGTCACTGGCATGATATTGGTATTGATATCCCGTGCATCAAACTTAGCAACCGCCTTAAGCATCGCCTTCAATAGTGATTGTACATATGGGCTGTATGCATATTTTTGAAGCATACGTTGTCCTGGGAGCTTAAACTCGTACCCTAAGATATTGAGCTTGAGGTTAGAGAGCCCTTTCTTGATAAGGTTATCACTTGAATCGAATGGACAGTCCAATATCATAGCATCAAACATAGGCTCACGCGCCTGCGCCTCAATCGAGGAAACTGAACCCATAGAGAATGCATATGAAATAATAGGCTTACCCGCCACTTCTGGACGGGTTTTAAGATATTCTACAGCACCAATCACATCAAAGGCTTCTTCTTTGCCAAAAGTACATTGTTGGTTTTCAATACCTTCGCCATGGGCCCTAAAATCAAACGTCATGCAGTTGTATTTAGAAAAGATCGTTCTAATAAAAGCGATGTCGAACTTGTCACACATATAACCGTGGCATACAAGAATAGTCGCTGGCGCATTCTTGCGCTTTACAAAGTACCCATTTCTAGTAATCATCTCGTCACTGGCTTCATGAGCCTTCGCCTGAAATGTTATACGCTCAATAGCTGCATCCTGATGATTGACCATCTCTTCAGTAACAGGAATATCTGGAATAGTTGCGGTTGGAATAGCCGGAGCCGATTCAAGCCCCTTGCGAACAAATTGTCCCTGAGATGACACGACAAACAAAAGCAGGAGCACTTTTGTCAGGTTTTTGAGCTTAGTCATTGTTGTCGTGCGCTTCATGTCTTCCTCTACTCTCATGGAAAGCTTCACGTTTATAGCCTAGCACTTCCATTTCTACTACCAGAGTAGCAATTTACATTTTCTAATTGCAACAGTTTTCATAGAGAAATAATGAAAAGCTAAAATGCTGACAAAGCCCATCTGATCCTAGAGAGAAAAAACATTGATTCAGCAAGAAATTACTCATTCCAATATGGTTGGGGTTCTTCAAAAAGACCGCCACTAACTGGCACATATCTTGTTCCCGCTGGAGACGGAAGATGATAACTTTCAGTAGTACGATCGTAGATTGCCCCTCTGGGCAAAGTGATCCTATGTCCCATCTCATTCAGAATGTACCGCCCATCTTCCATAGCTGGCATATGGCGACTATACATATCAACATCAAAATTCCTATTCGGTTTAATACCTCGATGTTGCCCGGTCACTTTGTAAAGAAATGCAGCAGCCATCAAAAGATATGATCCCCAGAGCGCAGCTTTGAACCACGAGATACCACCGTCCTCAGCTATACCAATATCCGGCAAATTTGACATGACAGTCTTTTGAATAGGCTCAGGAATAGTGATACCGCCATCAGTAATGGAACCAATGGTATGGGTAGTTGGATCAAAATTTTGATACTTCTCTAAAATTCTCGCTGTTTCTGGATGAACGGTATGCGATTGCGTGTAGTATGATCCCTTGTAAAGTACATTCGATGAACCAGAACTTTGTTCAAGCAATTGCTGATATGAAGCTGATACTCCCATAACAGACGCTACCATGCATATTAATCTTAGCTGCTTCATACTTCTCTATACTACATAAGACTATCGCGGCAAGGTTGCCTCATCACTCACAGGAACACCACGGATTTCCCTAGGTTCCGCAACTTGAACTTCATCTAAACCTGACCAGAAGTCTGACCATCGCCCTGGCATAGGTATTTTTTCGAATGGGGGCCTATATTCAACACCGGCACCTGTATCCCGAGGATCCACATACTCCTCGCCACTTGAATATACTGCTTCAACGTCAGACTCTTCTCCAGCTGCAAACTCAAAATCCTCATGGTACGGACTACGACGCTGTGCACGTTGTGCTAGCTTTGACTGAAGAAGACCCAAAACTACAATCGCACCAGCACTAATTAGCTTAGACAACCAATATGAGTCAACTGCTCCATACCCTTTATCTTGAGACGAAACTACACTTGTGTCACCCTGCAGCCTCTCTCTTCCGGAAGCAACACCCTGCTGGTATTTCTCTAAAATTCTTTCTGTTTCTGGATGTAACTCATGGTGCTGAGTATAGTAGGGGCCTTCCTTGATTGTGACGGCCCTTTCCCCATGGCTTTCGAACAGATCTTGATACCCTGCATGGGTCAATGTAGAAACGCAAACACACGCCCAGAGAAGGGCATAGAATTTTGTGATGTGTCTTTTTCTAGTTCGCTTCATTGTTTCGCCTATACCGCAGGTAGCGGTTTAACTTAGATCGCAATACCTACCGCTTATAACTACAGAATACCCTATTGCAGTTACATATTGCAACAAAAACCCCTACCTCATATATAGAAAAACTGCATTAAACACCATAGCGTCTTTCTAACACACTCAATCTTTTAAGAAAGTAAATTATCCCGCGACCTCATGCCAGCATGGAGACATCACGATGCCAGGTATGAGTTGATCCACTGTGAAAGCTCCTGCCGGCTCATAGTCTTCATCTCTTTCGCAACAAGCTTACCGTCCTTATAGAGCAGGAGCGCTGGTACTTTTGGCACGTTGAGATAGCGGACAATATCCTTGGCTTGATCCGCATCAACCTTAAAGAAATGTACATCGTCAGAATAGCGCTTAGATACAGACGAGAAGATCGGCAACATCATCATACACGATGGACAGTACTCCGCATAAAAATCAACCACAGCAATGCCTTTAGACATACCTTCAACATGCTTTGCGAATTCGCTCATTGAGGATAGTAACGTCAGTGCATCAGGCTCAGATTCAAAAGCGTCGAAATACACGCCCCGATTATCAAGCTCATCTGCAAACTGCTGGTTGAGTCCGATCTCGTTTAGAAAATTCACGGCATCCAGCCCGGCCTTAATGCCATCACCTGCTGCAACACCTGCTTGGCGATAGACATCATCCTCCACCTCGCCTGCTGCAAACACTCCAGGAACCAACGTCGCTTGGCTGCGACCTTGAACATGAATATGACCCTGAGGCGTCATAGGAAGCTGCCCTTTAAAAAGATCTGTGTTTGGCTTATGCCCGATAGCAAGAAATACCCCATCTGTCTCAAGAGTTTTGACCTCGCCTGTTTTGTTATTACGTACCTCAACTCCGGTTACCTGATCACCGTCACCAATAATCCTCTGTACGTCATAGTTGTACAGCACATCAATTTTTCCCGAGATCTTATCGAGACGCTCCTGCATGACGGGAGCGGCACGCATAGACGTTTTTCGAACTAAGATCGTTACATGGCGTGCAAACGCAGCAAGTTGCAATGCCTTCTCGATGGCTGAATCACCACCACCAATCACAATCGCATCTTTCTTTTTATAAAATGGCGCATCACAGATGGCACATACCGCAACCCCACGGCCCCAGTATTCCTTCTCTCCTGGTATACCAAGGGTCACCGAGTGAGCTCCTGTTGTAATAATGACACTCAAGGCATTGATCGTATGGCCATCTTCAGTCTGTACCGTATAAGGCCACTTAGAAAAATCAGCCCCCACAACAGAATCCTGCAAAATCTCAGCACCGAAGCGGCGGGCTTGGTTCTCCAGGCTGGACATGATAGATCTACCTAATTGCTTTTCACTGCCCGGCCAATTTTCCACATAGGTCGTTTCCGTAAGCTGACCACCTGGTTTATCACCTGCGATAATAAGCGTATGCATACGCGAGCGAGCCGTATACAAAGCGGCACTAAGACCAGCTGGCCCCGAACCAATGATCAATACATCTACAACCTGTTTATGACTTTTAATACTAGATAACGAGAATGAGGATCTCCTAGGCGCGCCACATTGAGAACGAAATCCAAAGCCAACAATGAGAGCAAATAAGACCGCTGCTCCCCCACTAATCATAACCGCACTTTTCCGCATACTATCCCTTTTGATAGGTGGAAACCGCTTTGACAGAAGCATAACCGAACCTTAAACTGATTTACACTAGTGTACTTAAGGATACGCAAAAACTCAAAACCCGCACCGCTTCGAATAGGGGATCATGAATACACAGTTCCGCACGCTCTTCCTATGTTGCATGGGGATCACGTTATTCCCTGCCAATGATACCGATATAACCCTACCAGAAACTCAAGAAATAACTGCGCAAAAACGCGCAACCCAGCCCATAACTGAGCAAGACTGTGCCGCAACGATCTTGTTCTATGATGACCTCTTTCGGGACGCGACCCCTGAAGCAATCTTGACCATTCTCGCGCAGCTCCAAGATCCTTCTGAAGCTGTGAATATTGGCATCTCACAAGATGATATCAATCAATTGATTAGGTTTTTGCCGCACGTTGCACTGAAAAAACATGGTGCCCGACAATTGCACGCACTCTCATCATATCTTGATGAACTGGCCATGGTGATTACCCATAAGTCTATTGGCCTCTCGCAAGCACAACTTAAAACGATTACTAAACACATTGGTGATCTACGCGAGCATATTAATGCGCAGCAAAAACTCATTGTACAATGCACACCGGAAAATATTATCGAGCTCTTCTCATTCACTGAACAAGTCACATTATTCTTGGCCAAAGAATGTCAAACAGGGTTCAAAAAGAAGGCAACATTTACACTTAAGAAAATCGCCACCCGTTCACGTGATTCTGTCTTTGATAACGTAGAAGGCGTTATCAAAAAGAGCCGCATACGCTTCCAAGAATTCGAAGACGCAATGCGTGACCTAGGAATGACACACACACAAAAATTTGTAAGAAAATTTCAAAAATGGAATGGCAATTGGAATCTATTGAGCAAACTAGAAATTGGCGGGCTGTTAACATTGGCAGCATCCCTTGGCCGATACTTCCTCAAAGCTCCCACCGCAGTTAATCACCAAAACCATGCAATTATAGATCAATACCCTAATCAACCGGATAGCTTGTATAAACTACTTCCTCGTGGGGTCCAGTGGTATGACAAAACAATAATAGGCCGACAACCAAGTCGAATTAATCCAGAGCGCGGAGGAACTGAGTCATGGGCGCATGAAGGCCTCTTCGGTGCAATCCATGCAAAATCACCATCACTCATTACATTCGTCGCTTTTGCGGCAATGCTTAAAAATGAATTTGTAAACCGTTTGGTTGATGGTCTGAATATGTGGAAGGGCCTCTATCGTAACCCTAGAAACTATTTCAGAACGAGCGAAATATTTAATGATGAACGCAAATCTGTTGATGCCGTCGAAGAAGTATTTATTTCACGCATCATCGAAATTGCGCAGCCACGAATCACGTTTGATGATGTAGTCGGACTTGAAGAACAAAAACGAGAGCTACAAGGTATCATCCAATACCTTCTTAACCCAACCGCATATGACCGTAAAGGAACCTCTGTTGAAAAAGGCTGTATTCTCTACGGGCCAACCAGAACAGGTAAAACATATCTTGCCGAAGCTCTTGCAGGTGAAATCCTCTATAAATACAACGGCTCCGTATCGTTCCTCAAAATCAACAGCGCAGAACTGCGCATCTGGGGTATTGATAAAGCTCTAGAAGTGATCAAGCGTCATGCGCCATGTATCGTTTTTATTGATGAGATCGACCTGCTCAACTTACAACGAGGTAACAACTCAAATCTCCTTGAACAGTTCTTGACGCAACTCCGTAGTTATGAACATGATCGCATTGTGTTTCTCGCGGCAACCAACCGTATAGATCATATTGATAATGCACTCTTGCAACCAGGACGATTTGGAAAGATTATTCCATTCGAAAATCCATCGTTTGTAGAACGCCAAGAATTTTTCATACAACAGTTACGCAAACGAGGTATTGAAGTTACCAATATTAATTTTGAACGCGTTGCTTATGAAACTGAAGGCTGCTCCTTTGGCCAGCTCGCAAGTATCATCAATGATGCCCTGACGACAGCAACACAAGAACGCGAAATGTTACATCAAGACCACTTCACCAAAAGTATCGATGCCTTCAAGCATAAGATCGTGGTACCAACAACCTATGATGTGCCCATAGAAGAACAGCGCGTTATGTCAGCACACCTTGCAGGGCACGCGCTCACGCACATTCTTCTTGATACTGGCAACATTATCCACAAGGTAACAATGCTTCCTATCCAAAAAGATATTAAAGAGCGACAAGTATGGATGGATAATGCAGGTTCAGTTGGCAAAAAGATTACTACATTCGGAGACATCTTCTTATTGCATAAAACAAACTCATCGGGCATAGATACTATGGAAGAAAAAGAGAACCAGGTAAAAGCCCTTCTTGCAGGACATGCTGCAGAAAAAGTACTGCTTGGCGCAAGTTCCTATGACTACCACAGAGAAGATGTCGAACAGGCACAAAAAGTTCTCGAGCCACTGATTTATCGGGGTATGCACAAAGAAAATCTTTCTAAGTCAGTACTTGATCAAAAATGCACAGAGTTACTACAGCTTATTGATCGGTATGCTGAAGAAGTAACGCATCTCCTTGAAGAGCATAAGGAAGACTTAGAACGGTTGGCAAATGCGCTACAAAAACAAAAGACGTTGACGCTTGGCGATACGGTACAACTGTTACCGCATCTGTTCCAAGAGCTGCAATCTGCGAGCATGACGCCCCCCAGCAAAGCGTGAAGTAATCCACGCCTCAAGAATTTCCTGAGCCCGTGAAGCTGATATATAATCAGCTGGCAGAACAATGACATTTGTATTGTCACGTTCTTTACTTGCGGCGGCCACTGAAGGCTCCCATACAAGACCTGCATATATTCCCGAAAGCCTATTCGCAGCAATACACATACCAATACCACTCCCACACAACAGCACCCCGCCATCTGACTCTCTTTTGAGGATTGAATCACATACTGCTTTTGCATATATAGGATAATCAGATGGATCCGGCTCGTGAGCACCTTTGTCGTACCATTCAAGTGTCACATCACTTAACTGTGAAATCTGCTTAAGCAATTCCTTTAACTCGAACCCACGATGATCGGTACCGATTGCCAATTTCATGCTTCATCATCCTCTAGGGGAATGATTAATTTCCCCTGCTCATCTAATACCCATTCTGCTTCATCAAATCGATCAATTGTTTGCAGATGAAGAATGATATGTTTTGTATCTTCGGTAATGATCTCATTACCTTCAAGATCTTTACGCGGGAATTTCACGTGATACACGGTTCTAAACCGCGTCCAATGGTCTTTGAGAAGATATTCGTACTCAGGGTTTAACTCAACGTCTTTAATATCTCGCGGTGCATACAATTGACCGTTGACGCGCAAGCGAATATTCCACGGAGACTGTTTATCTCCAAGCGGCGCAACGTTTTGCTGGACAACTGCAAGTACATAGAATGAAATAAAATTATCATTTTCAGCAAGTTGTCGACGCAAAAATGATTTATGAGCTTCTGTTGTTTTTCCATGAAATGATGCATTAAGATCTGCATAGACAGTTCGTACTTCATTGGAAAGCCATAGAATGTCAAACAATCCTGCAGTTCCAAATTCATTGTAGACATTGACTGTTCTGAAATGGTCATTGATAACAGTTCGCGACATTTCTCGTTTTTCGCCTTGGTTAAAGGTCTCAGTTCCCCAATCTATTAACCGACCACATCCAGGTAGCAACAAAAGGATCAATGCAACATGCCAAATTCCGTATGGCAAAGACTTCATAAATGCGCCCCTTTTTTCTACGCTTACTATCCGTAAGACAATGATTCTACAACTTGACTCGTAGCCTAGAAAATTTTTTGAGGAAAATCTATGAACTACCTATTCCGCTTACTTGCATGGCGTTACCTTGGAGGAACTCGTTACGACAAGAACATCAGCACCATGGCGCACATTGCATTCTGGGGAATTGTCATTGGAACATTTTCGCTTGCACTCGTTGTTGCGATCATGAATGGATTTGAGAAGGAAACACATGCAAAGCTGCAAAGCATTAACCCTCAGATCAGCATACGCGCGTTTGGCAATGAACTTGACGTTAAATCATTAACCGATGTTCTCAACAGAGAATATCCAGAAGTAATTGCAATCGCACCACATGATACAGAGCATGTCATGATTCAAGATCCCCATTCTGATTCCATCCAAACTATCATAGGGCTTCAGGGCATTATACCCGAACAAGAGCGTCTGGTAACATCGCTAGAAGCATCGCTACAACATTCAAAATCTCTTGAAGATATCATCCACGATAATGGCGTAGTCATTGGAACAAAACTTGCACAAGGATTGGGAGTACGCAACGGGGACACGGTAACACTCCTCTATGCACCAAGCCGTTCACAAGGATCAACAATCAAACTCAAACAACGTGAAGCAGTAATAACAGGTATGTTTAGTACCGGCATCGATGACCTGGATACTAGTATAGCATTCTGCCATCTTGATTTTCTTATGAACGTTTTTCCCGATGCAGGTCCTACACAACTTGACCTCAAACTAAGACAGGGAATTACAGAAGAACCCATCATCAAATCATTACAGCACCGTCTTGGCATAGATGTGTATTCGTGGAAGGATTTGTATCCTGCACTTGTTGCAGCACTCAAACTAGAAAAATATGCAATGTTCTTCATCCTTGCACTTATTACTTTAGTCGCAAGCATGAATATTATTTCTCTCTTATTCATGCAGATCACACAAAAACGCGGCGACATCGCAATCCTACAAAGCATGGGCGCCACCGCATATGACATTCGCATGATTTTCATAATGATGGGAATGCTTCTTTCGCTCATGGCAACTATCATCGGACTTATATTCGCATGTGGCGCAAGTTGGATTCTCAATCACTATCCATTTATCGCCTTGCCTGATGTGTACTACGTAACCCATTTACCGTCACATATGGAATGGCCTATCATTGTTGCAGTATTTATTGCGGTAGCATTGTTAAGTCTCATTTCCATTGTTCTGCCAACACGGCGCATCGCAAGCATTTCTGTTTCAAACGTTTTACGCTTTGAAGCGTAAAAAGGAGCAATTATGGATTCGTTCCGTTCACGGTTAACTGAACTTCCTCTTGATCATAAAAAAGTTTTGTTACGTTTTGATGGCAATGTTCCCATAGAATACGGAAAAATTGTTGACGACTACCGCCTTGAAGCCCTGAGGCCAACGCTCGATTATCTGAAAAGTAAGCATTGCACAATTATTCTTGCAACACATATTGGACGACCTGAGCATCCATCACCGCAATTTTCCACACAACATCTTATGCCATGGTTCACCAAACATGGTTACCCAGTAACTCTTCATCCTAGTCTAGATATCGTTCCAGGTACTGGTGGAATGTTCTTGCTTGAAAATCTTAGATTTTTCCCAGGTGAGCTCACACAAGATCCAACATTTACAAAACAGCTTGCAAGACTTGCAGACTTTTATGTCACTGAAGCATTTGGCTCCCTGCACCGAAAGAATGCATCTGTCGTTAACGTTCCAATGTTATTTCCAAAATCACAACGCACCTTCGGATTCCTGGTTGAAAAGGAACTGAACGAGCTCTCAAAATTAATCACTGGTCCAAAAAAACCATTCATCATCCTATGCGGCGGAGGAAAAGCACACGATAAAATACCACTCCTTCTGAACCTGATGCCATTTGCAGATACCATGCTCATCCTGCCAGCCATCGCCCATACATTTGCTCAAGAGCTCGGCAAGCAAATGGGAAAATCTATTAAGGAACCTACAGCCACCGTCCGCCCTATACTCGAGAAGGCTCGTGAAACAGGCACGCGTATCCTTCTCCCACGGGACTACCAAATCGCCAACGACTCGTTCGAGGGGCCGCTGTCTTATACAACCTCTGATGAAATACCCAAAAATGGCGTTGGAATCAGCATTGGCCCCAAAACAATACAGGCCTTCGATAAGAAGATTGCCGAAGGCCAGACAATTTTTTTTAACGGAATCCCTGGTTTACTTAAACGCCCTGAGACACTCGAAGGCGCCCGTGAGCTTCTAACGAGCATGGCACATGCTAGGGGATACACAGTAATTGGAGGAGGAGATACAGTTGCAGTCGCTCGACTATTTAACCTTGATCATCAGATTGATTTTTGCTCGACAGGAGGGGGTGCAACCCTGGCGTATTTAAGCGGGACACAACTGCCAGGCTTGGCACCCTTTATTGCTTCTTCCACTTAGCAAGTCCACTACCAGAAGACTGGGTTCTTAAAGCCTTACATGGACGAGCCTTGGGCTGGTTAAGAGCTCTTTTGACCGCTTTCTTACATTTTTTATGTTTGGTTGCTTTTCCAGCCATAATTCTTCCTAACGGTTACGCATACCTTTTTTATCTACGAGTGTTTGCACTTGAGCAGCCCGACAACTTCGGGCATAGTGATCCGCCTTAACCACCACCCAGTCGAATAACATATACACGCCAATCAACACCAACAACCTCATTTTCATCGCCCCTCTCCCACACTGTCATCAAATTGAGCACCCTCTTTATTATTAAGCATACCAGGGCCAAATTTCGAATTGCAATAATCTGTCAACGTCAAGCATTGACCACATAAAATAACGCATATCAGCCGCCACATTGCCATAAACAATGTCGGCCGCTCAAACTCATTTCATATAGAATCTGTTAGAAATGAAAAATACCCCTGCCTCGGCGGAAAAGAGAATTGCTCCGACAGAAATAAGAGAATGTGGCTAGAAAGTTTTAAAAGAGAGGACAGAAGCTCAGGAGATAGAGGCTGCTTTGTAGCTGTTCGTTAAGTTCATCAAGGCGATGTTCATGCTCATAGACAAGGTATCCGTAATTGCCATGACGCATGACCCATACGTGGAATGCTGGAGCATGAAAATCAAATTGTTGCGCAATTTCTGTTAACGAACGTTTTGTTTCGTCAATTTCTTCCGCAGCAATTGTATTATGTGCAAAGTCTTTCACTAACTGATTAAATGTCGATTGCTCCATATGCTGTGTAAATGCCGCATGGTCTTCCCAGATTGGTTCGAGATATGATTCGGCTTTGGAAAAGCCAACAACACCTTTAAGCATATTAAAATCGGGGCTATCTACAAAGAAAGCTGCCTTGGTAAGATTAAAACAGCTATCTTGACACAACTCATGAAGTACAAATTCGGAAACATTATTATTATTCTGCAACGACATCATTCGCCGAGGCAAATCTGCCAAGCACTTTAATATATTGGCATGTTGATCGAATGTTTCACCGCTCGTTGTCGAGGTTATTTCAGACTTCTTCATAGCTCTACCCCTCAGTCACTCACCCTCATCTCCAGTATCTAGCAACAACCATACTCCACATATAAAACAACATCAACCCTCCCTTAATATTGAGTATATTTATAGCCATGGAACGCTTTTTTTTCTATACTCGCAACAATGATACATGAAGAAGAAAGAAGGGAATATCGTTTGAAAGGACCTTTTTTTAAGTTTCTTGGCGTTGCGCTTGCGACGTTGTCTTTAGAATCTCGATCTCTTTTGCGACCGGCAGAGATACTACCAGAAATTACAACCCGATGGAGTGAGGATTCTGTATCATTTACACTCAAAGATTCTCATCTTGAAGAGGGGCCGGTATTCCACACGTTTGATAAAAAATTTTTTTACAAACATCTTCTACCATCTGGACCCATTAAGTATCGCCACCATCCAGAACAAATGGTCACTGGTAAAAAACTTAGCGAACTTATTGAACATCTTATCGTAGAAATTAAACAACACAAACGGTTCTTTAGAGATTTCATTCCCATCAAAACACGAGAGTTTCAACAAAAAGATTTTTGTGGACTTCTTGTTCTAAAGTTTAAAAACTATCCCTTCGTTCTGAAGCTCTTTGCAGAAAATCCCAAAAGTTTTGTTTCGCCTTACTCCAAAGGGTTTGAGTCCAGTCTCTTTTTTGTAATGGGACGAGGCATCATGCGCCACTTAACTGGATTTACACGCATTCAAAACCTAGAAGAGGTCAAAGTCATGATAGCCCAAGACCCTTACTGGTCCTCCATTATTGATATGCCACGCAAATGGTATTGGATGCCAAAAAAAAATGACTGGATAGAAGTCACGGGAAAACATATCAACGGCAAAGATGATCTTAAAATAGACATTCCAGCATTATATGGACTTGTGTGTGATGAAATACAGATTGATCATTCACCCAATCTGTTTCAGCGACATCACGCCCGACGCTGTATGCGGCTATGTCAATACGTTAATTTTCAACTCGATCCTCACATCAAGAACTTTTATATTGAAAAAGAAACAGGAAAGCTCGCACTTATCGATACAGAACATTTCCATATGCTTTGCGGAGTGGACGAAACATGGAAGGCTGACAATTACACTTCATGGTATCTAAAACTCACAGGAAAATATCTCAAAGACAAATTTTTTAGAACTAAAAGCGAACGCATTCGCGCGCAACAACCACGAACTTAACCCAAGATCTTTTCTTCAAGTTTTTGAATCTGATCTTGAAAATCAGGATTACGTTTCATATATTTTTGCACTTTACCTACTGCGTGAATCACCGTTGAGTGATCCTTGCGTCCAAGGAAAGAACCAATCTCACTCAAAGACTTATTCGTCATCTTTTTCATAAGAAACATTGCAACCTGACGCGCAAGAGATATCTCTTTTGCTCGATTATTTGAGCGAAGATCTTGGACACTATACGCATAATAATCTGACACGTTACGCAAAACATGATCAAGATCTATAACAGCTGTATTGCGATTATGAGATGCTCGTGGACGCCATAATACTTTTTGTGCAAGTTCAACCGTAATTGGTTGTTGAGTAAGAGATGAGAAAGCAATAACACGAATCAATGATCCTTCAAGCTCTCGTACATTTGATCGTATTCTCTTGGCAAGAAACTCGGCTACATCTTCACGAAGTGTCATCCCATTCGAATGTGCTTTTCGTTTCAATATTGCCATCTTCGTTTCAAGACTTGGCGCTTGAACATCAACAACAAGTCCCCATGCCAACCGCGAACGCAAACGATCGGCAAGTCCTTTGATTTCTTGTGGATATGTATCACTCGAAAGCACAATCTGTTTATGCGAGTCGTGAAGAACATTAAAGATATGAAAGAATGCTTCTTGTGTCTGTTCTTTGTTAGCAATGAACTGAATATCATCAACTAACAATGCATCAACGTTTTTATATTTTGCATGGAAGCGATGAATTTTATCAAACCGAATTGCGTTGATAAACTCATTCACAAAGCGATCTGCAGGCTGATATAACACGGTAGCATGATGATTACGCTCTTTAATGCCATTACCTATCGCATGCAAAAGATGTGTTTTCCCAAGACCAGAATCACCATATATAAATAATGGATTATAAACATATCCAACATTCTCTTTAATCGCATGGGCAGCTGCATATGCAAGTTGATTACTTGGACCAACAACAAATGTATCAAAGGTATAACTACTACTAAGATGACTTACAGAACAGAATTCAGTGCGTCTTGCCGGAATAGTAAGAATTCCCTCTTTGCGTTGTTCTGAGAGAATCAAATGTGCCCCCTTGACTTGAGTCGGAGCGGAAGCTTTTTGTTCATCGGTAAAAACAAGCTTAAGAGAAGTAACATTAAGTAAACGACCAAGATGAAGTTCAAACAAATCTTCGTGATGCATACGCAAATAATCTTTCACAAACGAATTTGGTGCGCGAAGATACACAATCTTTTCTCGCGCATCCCAACGCTCCAACGCAACGGCCTTGAGCCAGGTCTCGACCACCTGCGTACCAACTTCCTTTTGAACTATAGAAAGAAAATCTTGCCAGATTTGTTGTATCACGCCATCGCTCTATCAGTTTTAGTAAATTTGTGAGAAACTTGTGACCAGTTTACGGAAGAAACAGATGTTAGTGTATAACGCTCGAGAAAAAAATCTATGAAAATCCGTACCCTCTTATTAGCCCTTTCATGCACAGCCTTTATCCCATCATGCGGCAAAAAAAAGAAAAGAAACACAGCCCAAGAACATTATCATAATAGCATACGCGCGGCATCAACAGGTAACATCGAGCTTGCCATAACATGCATCGATAAAGCACTTGTACGCGACAAGCGGCCACAGCATCTGGCACTTAAAGCAACGCTGTGTTATCAAAACCACGACTTTGACACTAGCAAAAAATTGTTTGAACAATGCCTTAAGGATAAAACTATCACCGTAGAATATGCTGCGGACGTTAGTAATAATTACGCATGCGTCCTAAATCAGATAGGAGATCGCACGTCAGCAGAACGTATCTGGAAATCATTAACCATGAATTCACACTATAGCTCACCAGAGGTTGCATGGTTTAATCTGGGATTACGCGCTTGGAACGATTACATCATACTCAAGCCGACTCAACATAAACAACACGCGCAAGCAGCATTAAAGATTGCACAACAACGATTTGAGAAAGCTCTTCTACTTGAGCCAAACTATATAGATGCATTATATTGCAAAGCACAGGCACAAATTGAGATGAAACAAAAAGCACAGGCAAAAAAAAGCCTGTCAAATTTACTTGCTCTTACCCCTAATCATTCAGGAGCACGCAATCTTATTGCCGCCCTAAAGTAGCACCCACTTTAAAAAATCCTATCTAACCGTTTGATATAGGATTCAATCCCGGCACAAATTCCTCGTGCTAGATGATTTTGGTAAGTTTGTGACGCAAGACGCTTGGCCTCTTGTTCGTTGGACAAAAATCCCATCTCAATAAGCGCAGAAGGCATATCCGTCCCAAGCAATACTTGAGACATAGCACGCTTCACCTGTCTATCTTTCACCTGCAAAGTATGTAATCGCGCTGATTGGATGACATGCTCATGCACAGACTGCGCAAGAAGCGCACTTTGTTTGTACCAGCAATTTCTTGCTTCAATACTTGGAGTAAAATCATCTATTTGCTCGACATGGGGCAAGCAAGAGTCTTGCACACAAAATGTTTCAATTCCCGAGGCTGTCTCTGGACCACTGTTTGAATGTAAAGAAATAAACAAATCTGCTTGCGCCTTTGTATTAGCAAATGTTGTACGATCATCAAGCGAGACGAATTGATCATCACTACGCGTCATAGAAACAGAAAAGCCTTTTTTAGATAAGAGCTTTGCAACCTTAAAGCCAACGGCAAGATTAATGTCTTTTTCTTGGATATCGAACCATCCGACTTTTCCTCTATCAGCCCCACCGTGACCAATGTCCAAAACTATATGAATTTTTTTTTTATCATTCCATGCAATATGATGAATTGCCGCAGTCTTTTTATTCAGCTCATATATGAATTGCCGTTTATTTAATGCAATCAATAGCGCGCCCTTTTGTCCGATTGAAGTAAACGGCGCATATTCAACAGCAATCTCCTGAGGATTATATCGAATAGAGACCATAACCCCTTTTTTTGGCGCCTGGCACTCATAGCATGATACTTCGTAAAAACTATTTTTACCCCTATTCATTTGATATAGAGATTTTCTTACGTCATTCTTAGCAATACTTGCCATAGGAAGATGCAAACGGACCTCTTTCCATCCATCCTTCTTTTTTCCAACCTCGTACGATGCAAGCGGAAGACATACACATTCAGGGGTCCCTGAAAAATAAAATGATAATTTATCGGACAGCCGACCTTTATGGCAATAGGCTTCATTCAAATAGACAGGATCGCCTCCATAAACCCGCACCCCTACGCTTACACAAAAAAGAACTGCTGCAAACAATCTAATACAAACAATCTTCATACTAATTCCCCACTGAAGCATTTATATTTTGCTCATGCTTATCCTTCTTAAATCGTACCGATGTCAGTTTCTATTTGTCAACGAAATGGTCGCTTTTTGCAGAGAAACGCTATCTCTCGCACGCTCTTATGATGCTCGTAGTTCGGCGATGTAGGCAAGATGGCGAGATCGATTCCATGCAGTTAGAAAGTTCTGGATTTGGTATCGCACACAGGTTTGATCATTGGATGCAAATGCAGGATCATGACAAATAACTTCCTGGCGTTGATTATCCCATCCAATAACTGTTAATAGATGTCCGTTATTATATTCCTTAGCTGCTCCCTCGAGTGTACCACGCACACTTACCACAACAGGAACTCCCCTTTTGAGTACAGCATAGAGCGCCTGAAAGGAAGATAGACGTGTCACGTAGACATGAGCGTTGCCTCTACAATGCTCATACGCGTGTGCGGTGTTAAATGGCCAGCTTCCATAGGCATCAAGTCCAGAATCATACGATTGTTCGGCAAATGGAACCGGATCAATATGCTGCCTAGTTAAATATCCGACGAGCATACTCATAGAGGTAGGAGAACATAGGCTATCTGCTCGTGGATGATCAAGGATCATCTGGGAGAGCTGCGGGACCTGGGTCAACTTTAATGATGGCAGCTGTGGTACTTCCTGTGATGAAGGAAAATGTGATAAATCTGATATACAAACATGAAGTCTGTGGAGTAATGCAAGATCAGCACCATTTTTACTCTCTACTTTAATACGGAATGCATCCGCATACGTCCCCCTGGGTATCTCGAGACGTACGTGATGAAAGTTCGTTTCACGATCCGTTGTACTGTTGTATGATTTTTGTATGCTTTTACCCCAGTCACTCATATGATGCCACGGATACCATTTCTTGGTGGCTTGGTCTCGAGCTTGTACCATAAAACTAAAATGCCCCTGTGGCCTCATTGCATTCCATGAAAAAACAAGTTGGGTAAAGGGATGCGTACTTGATCGGCTAAAAACCACCACGCCACGCTTGCTACATGTAATCGCTTCGTGTGTTGTTATTGTTTTCTTATAGGTCCATGTCCATTCAGCATCGTGTGACTCTACACATATGGCAATACTCCCCACCATAACTGCTGCGATTATTGCTCTCCAAATACTCATGTTGCCTCTCTAGTACGCACCATATGTCGATACATCTATAAGATCCCCCGTATCTATAATGGTACTAAAAACTATCCTTCTTGCTCAAGGGTCGCAATCAAGATAAGACTGGTACTATAGCGCAAAAACAGACATCATCACACATATTTTTTTGAAATTATACCGTCACGGCATGCACTTAGGCTACGATGGGAAAAAGGGGAAAACTATGATACAAAGAATTTTCATCTGCATACTCTTGTGCACTCCACAAATAGGGTTAGGTTACAAAGCAGTTTGCAAGGTACCTGTCGCAGATCTACTTGGTGAATCAATGATGGTGATCAAAAGCAAACCGGATGGCGTTCACCACTATTCCTCAATACCGTATGCAGAAAATGGATGTAGTTTTGGATGTCCGCGACTTCATCAATTATTGTTTAACGAGATCGTAGAAGTACACCAAGTCGCTGACAACGAAGCCCTTATTGAAATCCCTAACGTATATTATCATACTGCCACTAACATGACCCCGCAAACCACATACTGGACAAGCGTCCGTAATCTTATCGCGCTTTCTGAGCTAGAAAAAAAAGGAATCAATCTTACACACGCATTTCCACAGCCGATTTCATATCAAGCAACAAAAAATAGTGAGCCAATTATTGTACTTACACGACCACATTATGATCCAACAACACATACGGTGTATTCTGCAGGAACGCGATTCAAGCTCGCCCAAACACCAGAAAACAATAAGCCTTATACCGCATATGTCTTTAATCCACACACCGAAACCATTGTTACCGTTCCCATTACACGATTACACGGCGCTATTCAACACGCATCTTCACCAGAACATGCACAAAATAATTTTGTACAACTAGTACGTTCATGGGCGCATGTAAAGGATGGCGTTGTTCCTTATGTATGGGGTGGCTGCAGTATCGGATTGCCTTGTAAAAATACTTTCGAAAAAAAGGAAAATAACGGAAAAACATATTTTACATGGCGAGGAACACACGCACCAAAACAAGGGGTTGACTGCGCCGGCCTTGTTGCTCGTGCCGCACAAATTGCAGGCCTTCCCTATTTCTTTAAAAATACTACAACTCTCGCACATGGACTTCAGGAGCTACCATCAGAGGAATCTCCTGTAAATGGCGATCTGATATGGATACCGGGACATGTCATGGTCATCAGTGACGTCACCAAAAGTCTCCTTGTTGAAGCTCGTCATTACAATCATGGATACGGCATTGTGCACGAGATCACACTCAAAGAGCAGTTTCAGAATATAGAAACGTACAAAGATCTTGTGTATGCACACACACAGAAACGAGGATTACGTCGCTTAAATAAAGATGGTCGGGTTGTTCAAACAATACCAGAGTTTAAGATTTTGCGCCTTGCAAGCGTTTGGCGCTCCTAGAAGCTTGCTCTTTATTTGGGCGAGGCTTTGTTGGTCGCTTGTGCTCTAGCTCAGAATCAGTATAGTCATGCCACGCCTCATTTATGAGCATACCGAGGGCGGCTCCCAAAATGGCGCAAAGACTAATTGAATAGGCATCCGGTTCACGAATAATCCGCGGGCGTTGATACCCTGTGATCGCATCCTGCAGAAGTCTTCCTTCAGGACGCAGAACAGGAAAGTTTCGGTCCAATGTAGACTGTAATTCATCATCGTCAGGCATAGGATCTTTCCCCTTGCCCGTATAGGGAAGTGAACCTTCAAATCGATGCCGATACCAGTCAGGCAAGGCAGCTCGGTCAGGACCACACAATATCTCAACCGCACGGCGCCACGGCTCAATACCCCTAAATGCGTCTTGTTCCTTCCGCTGCATAGCAGCAATGCGACCTTCCGCAGGACCAGGATCACTAGGGCTAGAGACCCTGTGAGAACGCATGCGGCTATCCCACAAACTATGATAGGTTGCGATTGCCCGATCTAAACCGCGCACAGCAGCGTCTTGCAGCTCTTGTGGCGGCCCATCCATTCCGGAAAGACCCATAGTCACCACGAACAACATTATGAAATATATTTTCATTGTAATAACCCTAAACAACCAATAAACCAGCCTTTAACACTACAGGCTCTTGCGTGCGATTGCAACGACAAGAGCCTGTAGTTTGTCTCTGGTTAGCTTATAGCTAGGACTTGATGATTACTCAAGTGCCTTTACAGATCCATTATTGTTTTTGTTAACCGAGAGTAAGATGTTGCGCTTGGTCCATGGATCACAACCCAATTCAGCGTCATCACATCCAATCTCAACACGAAGTTCCGTAAGGACGGCCTTAAGAGCATCCAGCCTACGCATCATCTGGACCAAGTCGGCACTCGTTTCTATAGCCGAGTTCCAAGTAGGCCACAATAGAAAGCGTAACCAACTCGTGCTCTTCTTCACATCCTTACAATGCAAGACATCACGTTCAAGCTGTAGTGACTTAAGACTTCTTTGATCTTCATAGATCAGAACCAACTCACGATCAATGGCTTGAATCAACTGTTTTGGAGTAGGCTCCTTAATAACAAGACCTGTTTCAGGATCTTTTAAGGAAAGTCGTCCATGATATTTGTCAGACTTAAGAACTGACATAACGGTTTCTTTGTTGAGGATAACCGCTTTATCGTCATTCCAGTGGAAACCATCCTTATAGTCGTCCCCCTGACGCCAACGAGCAAAAAGCGTATCATCTTGATTAATAAGTCCACGGCGAGAGAAGTCACCCTTCTTGTCATAAACTTTGTACCTGTTGTTGATCATACGAATAGAAAGCCCATCGATAGCTGCAGTAGCTAAACCAGCAACAGCTGCCATTCCTACACCAACACCTAAAGCAGGAGCAAGCGA
Organism: Candidatus Babeliales bacterium; assembly: GCA_016929235.1. Classification (NCBI taxonomy): domain Bacteria; class Candidatus Babeliae; order Candidatus Babeliales; species Candidatus Babeliales bacterium. Next base: position 170,008 of record JAFGJD010000005.1, read on the forward strand.
CATTCCACCAAGGCCAAGTGCCGTAGCAGAAGCAAAAAGACCCAACCGCGGAATGGCATAGTACGGCATAAAATAGAGCGCGCGATACTTGAGACCCTTCCAAGTCTTAGCAGCTTTTCCCGTAAGCCCCTTCCAGTCGGTTACTGTTTTTACAATGCCTTTTGCAGCAAAGAACGCTGGTATAGCTGACAAAACTGCAATGCCTGCAGCACCGGGATTACGTCGAATTCCATGAATTGCTGGAGCAGCAACAACATGCCCCAAAGCCCTAAGACCAGCTACTTCAACACCGTTGGCTGCTTGAATAGCCCCAACTGCAGCGGCGGTCGCAGCAACACCAAAACGTGCTCTTAAATCTGCAAGGCGCTGTTGGCCAGGAAAGCTGAAGGCGGTTCCAGCCATCAGTACAGATAAAATCATAGTAGTTAAACGTCTCTTCATAATTCCTCCATTTTTGGCAGAGACTGCATAAGAAAAATGCCTAAAGACACGCTTTAGACATAATCAAGTATACCTTATCGACAAAAACCACTCAAATGGCCTTCAATAAAGCATATTTATAAACAAACAAACTAGACAATTATCAACCATATAAGAACGGGGTCAGCTGGTGCGCCCGACAGGGATCGAACCTGTGGCCTGCAGATTAGGAATCTGCCGCTCTATCCTACTGAGCTACGGGCGCAATGCCCTAAAAAAATTGGTGCGCCTGGAAGGATTTGAACCCTCAACCTACGGATCCGAAGTCCGTTGCTCTATCCAATTGAGCTACAGGCGCAGCCACTCTATGTTGTAACAGAAATCAGTATCCTTGCCTAGGCTTCCTCTGGGATACGATGAAAGTATGCCAAAAACTCTTTGTTGCCGCTGGAACCTTCAATTGGAGACTCAGTAACTCCAATAGCACTGAATCCTTCTCGTTGAATACCATTAACCACTGTTTTGACCACATTCTGGTGAACGGCAGGATCCCTGATGATGCCTCCACGCTCAATCTGCTCACGACGCGCCTCAAATTGCGGCTTAATCAATACTACCAACTGAGCATCTGATTTCATAATGGCCTTAATCGCCTCAATCACCTTAAGCACCGAAATGAAGGATAAATCAAGGGTTACTAAATCAACCAGCTCAGGGATCATATCAGGGGCTAGGTGCCTGAGATTAATCCGTTCCATGACCACAACTCTGTCATCATTCCGAATCTTTTCATGAACCTGTCCATAGCCAACGTCTATGCCATATACCTTCCTAGCACCATGCTGAAGAAGACAATCAGTAAAGCCTCCCGTAGAAAGACCCGCATCCAAAACCACCTTATCGGCAACGGCAATGTCGAAGTAGTCTAAGGCTCGCTCCAACTTAAGACCTGCACGGGATACGTATTTTGGTTCATCAACCACAAGTGAGACCTCTGCCCCTTCCGGAACCAATGCTCCGACTTTGGTCATCACTTGATCGTTGACGGTTACATGCCCCTGCATGATCCAACTTTGAATCTGCGTCCTGCTGTATGACGGATATAAGAGCTTAAGCAACTGATCAAGTCGTTGTTTTTTTGTCATTGTTAAGAATCCTTACTAAATCCTGAACAAATGGTGAAATCGTATAATGATAATCACGCGCAAACTGATGCTCCTTAGTCAACAATTCACGGCAAGGGAATACTGCAATCCTATTTTCATGTGTCTTGATAATCAGATACTCATTCTTAATACCCTGACGCACTGCCGCACGGAATTCATCGAGAGTTGTAACATGTTGTTCGTTCACTTCTGTAATGATCGATCCAAGCGGCAACGCACGAGAACGATGCACTAAAGAATTTGGGAAAATATGTGTCAAAATCAATGCCGGCTCATCCTGCTCTTTCGCTTCAGCATATTTACGCAAATACGGAACAACACCCGAAAGAATCTGTACATGATTCAACGCCAACGGCATCACAACCATGCCACCCAAGACCTCATATTCCAATGGCTCATACAGCGGATGAACTATACGAATTGGTGTAGGCTGCGCTTGATCAAATGTCAGTGAAATCTGTTTGCGCCGCCCCTTGCGATAGACAACTAATGAGATCTTTTGACCAATCGTCAACTGCTCAACATAGTCTGCAATGGAAATTTTATCTTCACTCCAATCAACACTCATATCCCCATACATATCAATTTTATAATCATTGATCTCATAGATCATATCACCAGGTTGAACCCCTGCTCTTTCTAACAAACTATTGTTATAGACATCGATAACGTAGGTCCCACTTGGCACGGGGTTTCCTAGATATCTAGCCAATGCTTCACTTCCACTGAGGTGTAAGACTCCAAGAAATGGCTTACGCAAGAATTTCACACGACGCAGATCATGCGCAATCAATTTAAATTCATTAATCGGAATCACATATCCAACATTTTGTGCGCTTGGAATACCGCCTGCATTAATACCAATAACTTCGCCCATACGATTCACTGACGGCCCGCCAGAACTTCCCGGATTAATCGGCGCGCTCATTTGAATATATTTTTGGATACCGATACGCTCTCGACCACTAACAACACCCGTTGTACTTTTCAATGACTGCTGCGCCAGCGGATATCCCAAAGCTAGAATCTCATCAGCTCGATACACTTTATCAGAATTGCCTAAAGGCAAGCACGGCATTTTACCCAATATCTGTACAATATATTTACGATCTTCTTCTTGAATTTTGAGTAATGCAATATCTCGCTCAGGGCACAGTCCCACAACATCAACATCAATTATTCGCTTGCCAAGCGATGGCATCTGAATCCACACCGAAACTGCATTCAACACCACGTGTGCATTGGTAATAATCTCACCCTGCTCACTTATAATGAAGCCAGAACCAAATCCCTGGCCCTGTGTTGGTGTTTTATACGGCTCCAACAAATCATACTCTACAATTTGTGCATTAATTTGTACCACTGTATCTTTTGCACCAGCCTGCGCTGCTGCCCACGGCTGCAGCACTTGTATTGGCTCAGGTTGATAGCTTTCAGGCCGCGCGAACAAAGGCATTTGCGTATCGGCAGCAAAACCCTCAACCCGGCTCGCAAGATATCGTTGATTGCTGTAAATGATAATCATAAAACCAGCTAAAACACATAAAAATATAAAGGTTAAAAGCCGATACCAGAACCCATCAGATCGGTGATAAGAGTACATATAAACCCCTGTCTTACCATGATTCATGTTTGATAGAAATGCAGTATAGTGTATTGTATTAGAATTAAAACTCTAGGAAAGGTAGGGCATCGTTATGGCAGCATCTGATAAGCGCTCCAGCGCGACATTAGACAAAATCACTGCTCTGTGCAAACGCAGGGGATTCGTATATCAGTCGGCTGACATTTACGGGGGTCTGAACGGTGTCTACGATTTTGGGCCTCTCGGCACCTTACTTAAACAAAATATAAAACAAGCATGGACAGCATCACTATTCAAAATAAGTGATGCAATCGTGTTACTCGATGGCGCAATTCTTGCGCCACATGCTGTGTGGGAAGCATCCGGCCATACAGAAAGTTTTCACGATCCTATGGTAGACTGCCTCAATTGCAAAAAAAGATTTCGCGCTGATGATATCGATCTTGATAAAGCATGCCCTTCATGCGGCATTAAAAAATGGACCGATATTCGCCAGTTCCACATGATGTTCAAAACCAACTTGGGTGCACTTGCAGATCAAGCATCTGTCGCATACCTACGCCCAGAAACAGCACAAGCTATTTTCATTAATTTTAAGAATGTTCTTTCGACATCACGTGTAAAAGTTCCGTTTGGCATTGCACAAATTGGCAAAGCATTCCGTAACGAAATCACACCAAAACAGTTTTTATTCCGTATGCGTGAATTTGAACAAATGGAACTTGAATGGTTCTGCAAACCAAGTGACGCACAGAAGTTCTTCGACTTTTGGATCTCTGCGCGTGAAGCATTTTATCAAACAATTGGTATAAAAAAACAAAATCTACGTGTGCGTAGTCACGAAAAAGAAGAACTATCTCACTACTCAACTAATACATCTGACATCGAATATCATTTTCCATTTGGCTGGAAAGAACTTGAAGGCATCGCCTATCGAGGCAACTATGATCTCTCACAACACATGAAACACTCAGGAAAAGACCTTTCAATCTATGATGATGCAACCAAAGAATCATATGTACCACATGTCGTCGAATGTTCTGTTGGTGTCGATCGACTCTTTCTCACTGCACTCTTTGACGCGTACAATGAAGAAACAATCGACGGAGAACAGCGCATTGTTTTGCGTCTGCATCCATCGCTTGCACCGTACAAGGCAGCATTTTTTCCCCTCACAAAAAAACAATCAGAACCTATGTATACACTGTATAAAAATATTAAAGATGCAGAAATCCCTGTGCAGTTTGATGACTCTGGCTCAATCGGCAAACGCTATAGACGCCAGGACGAAATTGGAACACCAGTATGCTTCACGTATGATTTTGATTCTGAAATAGATCAATCAGTCACCGTACGTCATCGCGATAGCATGAAACAAGAACGCATCCCTCTGGACAAAGTGCTTGAGTATATGAAAAATCTTGAAAACATATTCACACAACAATAGGTCAATACGACATGTTGAAACGAATCTATGATTGGATGGGAAGCAAGGTTCACTCAAAACATGCGGATGCTTTTTTGGCGACAATGTTTTTTATCGAAGCGATCTTCATGCTACCCGTCGATCCACTCTTGATCTTGTACTGTCTTGAAAATAAGCGAAAAGTATTTTATTACGCAGCACTAGCCACTATATCATCTGTTCTTGGCGGCATTGCTGCGTACACCATTGGCTTCGCTGTTTGGGAAGCAATTGGCCAACGAATTGTTGACGCATTTATTTCGCAAGACACGTTCAACTATCTGTGCACACAATACAAAACCTATGAATCAGCAGCAGTCCTACTAGCATCGTTTACACCCATTCCCTACAAGGCAGTAACACTTACGGCTGGTTTTTGCAAACTTTCATTAATGCCATTTATTTTCTTTTCATGCATTGGACGCGGCGCGCGGTTTTTCCTTGTGGCAACCGTTCTTCATTTCTGGGGGCCGCAGGTCAAGGCGTATATTGACCGTTGGTTTAATATCCTTGTACTCTTATTTTTGGTCATACTTATATTCGGCATCTTGGCCTTTCGGTAATACCGTAAAAAAGGGGATCTGTTGTGAGTAGATCTTTATCTCTTATGGAACCGTTGAGTAGAATTATCAAAGCAATCGGTATTGTATTTGGTGATATTGGAACCAGTCCCATTTATACATTGAGCATTGTATTCGCCCTGATCGCACCAACCCGCGCAAACATCATGGGCGTTCTGTCGTTAATTATTTGGACATTGATTCTTTTGGTTACCGTGCAATATATATGGCTCGCTATGAGCCTCAGTCAAAAAGGCGAAGGTGGAACTATTGTTCTACGCAAGGTTCTCAAACCGCTACTTAACACCGCCAGCGCAAAATCATTTGTAACCATTCTTTCATTCATCGGCATTTCATTCTTGATAGGTGATGGCGTAATTACACCCGCCATCAGCATCTTGAGTGCCGTAGAAGGCGTTAAATTAATTCCCGGCATGTTCGCTGTACAGCAAAACCTTCTCGTTTTGCTTGCCTGCCTTATTGCAATCGGACTGTTCTCATTTCAAAAACAAGGGGCTGAAATAGTCTCAGGAGCATTCGGACCCATTATGGTGCTGTGGTTTCTTATCCTGGGAGGCTCAGGTCTGTATTGGCTTGCACATGATCCTTCATTTTTAAGCGCATTCAATCCACTACATATCCCACAGTTCATGTACCATAATGGATTCGTAGGATTTCTTGTACTTGCACGCGTTATCTTATGCGCAACTGGCGGTGAAGCCTTGTATGCCGGTATCGGCAACTTGGGCCGCAGGCCAATTATTAATGGATGGTATTTTGCATTCGTTATGCTGCTTCTACACTATTTGGGACAAGGCGTATTCATCATGAACTATCCTGGAAGCGTAGGCAGTATTTTTTACCAAATGATGTTTACCCAAATGCCACGGCTCTATATTCCATTCGTACTGCTTAGCGTTATCGCAACCGTAATTGCATCACAAGCCATGATCAGCGGTATTTCCGCTACAGTATATCAAGGAATAATGACAAATATTCTTCCTAGATTACGCGTTGAATACACATCACGTCGTCTCAGCAAACAAATCTACATTCCGGCTATTAACTGGTCGCTTATGATCATGGTTCTCATTGTGATTCTGCAATTTAAAAGCGCCTACCATATAGCTAATGCCTACGGCCTTGCCGCATTATGTACTATGACTATAACCAGCGTCATGATGACCATGATCTTTTATCTTAGGAAAGAATATGTCATGGCCATTATCGCCAATATCATTGTTGGTATCGACATCACATACTTGGCAGCAAGCACATCAAAGGTCCCCTATGGGGGATACTTACCTATTTTCATTGCAAGTATTCCACTTTCTCTGATCCTGATTTATACAGGAGGCAAACGTCGCTTATTGAGAGCCGCACGGCCACGTGCATTGCCACAGTTTATTGAAGAATATGAGCAAGCCCGTAAGACCACAAATTGTATCGATGGAACTGCCCTCTTTTTCTCGCGCCGGGTTAAAATGATCCCTGACTATATTTCATATACCATGTTCAATAATGACATCATGTATGAAGAAAACATCATTCTCTCTGTTATCACACAAAACAAACCATTTGGAGTCGCCGCTGAGTTCGGAGAAAAGCTTGCTGAAGGCCTCTTTTTATTTGAAATCCGTGTCGGATACATGGAAGCCTTGAATATAAAAAAAGTCATCAAAAATGCTAAGATTGATCCTAAAGTAATTTTCTACGGTATGGAAGAAATTGAATCCAAAAATCTGATTTGGAAGATCTTTGCATTCATAAAATCAATCACCCCATCATTTGTCCAATTCTATAAACTACCGACTGATCAACTCCACGGGGTTGTTCGCCGCGTTGAGATATAACAAAAACGGCTCCGGATTTCCGGAGCCGCCTCTTGCTTGTTCAGATTCTTATATGGATTCAATCCTTACAACCGTACCAGGCTGACGATGGCCTTGTTTGACCCGTGACTTTTTACGGCGTTTGAACTTATATGCGATGACCTTAGGGCCCTTGATATGTTTGACAATAGAGGCCTTTACAGGGGTTCCGACGTATGGTTGGCCAATTTCTACTTGGCCTTCACCAGTCTTACGAAGGAGAACTTCCGTAAATTCAACTGGGGTTCCCGCTTCACCTTCGAGCAACTCAACAGCAATGGTTTTGCCTGGAATCGCTTGGTACTGCTTCCCACCAGTTTGAATAATGGCATATGTCTGAGCTACTGCTTGTGCATCCATGCGAGCAATCCTTTATGGGAGACTTTTCGATTAGAACTACTGAATAATAAGGAGTATACCAGAACCAAGCGTTTGCTCAAGAATACCCCAATGAGTAATCCTTGACTTTCCCAAAACCCCCTGCATAGACTCCTCATGGAATCTAACCCCCATTTAGGAGAAGATCTATGAAACGAGTTATCTTTGTCCTGCTGGCATCTATGTCCGTAGCTATGGCAAAAAATGTAGTAAATGTGCCACTCATGATAGAACCTCAACAACATGTTAATGATGCAGTTAAGGACATCATGGATGAAGTTACCAAGGAAAGAGAAAAACTCGGGACACAAGGATCACTATCACTATCAAACAACCTTGCCGCACTCTTCAAGGGCATCTCACAGGATGTTATTCCAGAAATTAAAGCACTCCAGAACGACATGTCTCCGACTGAAGCCCGTAACATAGATGTCACCACACAAAGTAAGATCGAGAAGGCTATCCAGTCAATCTGCAAGAAAAATACCGTCCTTGAACAACAAGAATCTCGTATCGAGATGATGGCCAATAGATACCATCAAATCCGACTCGATGAGATACTTGGTGAAACACGGGAAGTCGAAACCTCATATGATACTATTTTTTATGGGGATAAACTTAAAAACCCTATCAATGATGAAAGCGCCTCAATAGCAGACATTCTTAACGAAGTACTTTCTGAGATGTGGCGATTATCAGCACAGGAAAATGAACATTTTTTTGCGCAAATAACCACGAACGTGCAAGCTGGATACTGTCCAGGAGGAAAACGGGTAAAACGCCAAGCCAGAAATTACTGTCCCGGCGAAGCACAACCACCTAAGGATGAACAAAAACGTATTAACAAATGGATCGATAAAATGAATTTCAATCAATGGGGTGACTGCAAGGGGACCATGTACACCGGAGGCTCTGCATCATTTGATGAAAGAACTGGGTGCTACCATACCCAATATTCGATCCTCATCAAGAAATATCCCGACAAGCCGTGGAACCAACCAGAAAATACATGGACAGCATGGAAAACCACTTGGGGAACAAATCATAGAACGTGCAATTAAAAACACGTTATATGCTCTTTAGATAGACGTAGAGTCCATATGTGACTCTGCGTCTATTTTTATACTCAATGAAGCTGATAAACCTTACAGCGACGGCTCACCGACGAACGATTAACACCTATAAATTCAGCAATTTTATTTTGATTTTTGAACGTATCCCACAACAACTGCATCACGTGTTGATTCTTGAGGGCTTGCTTTCCAAGACGCGCAGCTGCTTGTAATTGTTCTTTATCAGGCATACTTGCATTGTCGAAAGCTACCTCAAACAAACCCGTCCTTTTTCTTGATTTAGCATGTATATATTCTTGAACCGTCTTTCGCAACTGCACAAACCCTATTGGTTTTTCAGCTATGAACCTAATTTTTTCAGCTTCATTGAGAACTACCGATCGCTTATATGGCAACGCATGGGCTTCTTGCTGAATATATGCATCCATAATACTACTAAGCACCGCGTGCTCTAACGAAAGAGGATCAGGGATATAAACTTGAGCACCCTTCAGTTCCTCATAGAGTGTCTTCGAGAAGTAGCCACTCAACACAAGTTTTTCGATATCTTTATCGGAAGCCACAACAATCTGTGCAAGGCCAATTCGCTTCTGCTCACTTTTATATAAACGATACCAACCATATTTGAGGTACTCAGCAAGCTGATTTTGCAAAGTCATACTCAATTTATGGACATCATGAATAATGATCGTGCCATCAGATCCCGCTCGCTCTAGAAGTGCCATTCTCGGCTTGCCTACCGTCACCACAGGATCGAGACCAAAAAGCTCTTCGGCAATCGAAGCCTCATCGCGATCTCCTGGATTTAGATAATACGCACAACCAGCAGAAGAAGCTGTATGCACAAGATCAGCAAGGACCTTACAATCATCTTGCGCTCCCAAAAGAAACAATGCCCTATGCTCAATCATTTTCCGCATAAAACTAACCTTGAATTTCAGGAGGGGTAACGAAAACAACGGAATAATCTCATTAAGTCGTTGCCCTGTCTTAGTACCATGAAGATGCAGAAGAGAAAGCCAATCATGACGATCCTGAAACTGCTCTGATTGAATGAGAACTTTCTGTCCAATTCCCTGCTCACGTAAGGTCAAAACTACTTCTTTGCGACTACTGTCAGGAAATCCAGTGATTTTAATTGATTTTCCCTCTCCATTCTCCGCTTCTGCAAATGACATAGTCTTGTAAAGCTCAACAAATTGGACCACCTTTTTGCAGGCCACCGCAAGAGGATGAGCATCCTGGGTATTCAAGTTAATCGAAACTAACTGCTGTGCATCTGTATTTCCTAAAATGAATTTACCTTCACTATAAAATACTAGCCCTTCTTTTCTTCGCTTCGTCTCATGAAGCTTTGCCCTGAGGCTTTCATGACAAAACTCGAACCCACGCTCTTGAGCATAAAGAACTTCTTGAAGTTTGCGCTCTTGTACTTCGACTGCTTCTATACTTCTTGTTTGTAATAGATGTAAAATATTGCCTAAGTAACTTGCAAGGATCAACATCTCATCACGTTCAACATTATTGTAAAATGCCTGGCGAGGTCGTGCGCCACGCTCAATCACGATATAGGCCATAAGCGTATCATTGTAATAAATAGGTAGAAACACAGCTGCATTCAACGAATCAAGAAACTTTAAAAATACTTGGTACAGATCTTCATCGGCATAGATTTGATCAAAGGCTAGCTCATCAGTAATCAAGATCTTTTTCGAAGAGAGATAATTAGATATAGCCTCTTTTGATTGCACTGCACGCAAAAAATGTTCAACAGTATACTTCATCTGCGATGATGGCTTGAGACGACCCTCCGCTTCATTCAGCGCACCATAAGGTCGCTCAATAAAATGAACATATTGCGTGTCGATATCAAAGGCCTCATTCACAAACGTCCGAACAAGAGCCGATAAATCATGTAATGAGGTTATCTTTCCTAGCTGATGCAAAAAAACTTTAAACTGATCAACAAAGATTACTTGTACAGGAGCTTCTACATGCTCACGCATATTTAAAAAGCGTAGACCTCGCATACGGCTAATAACTACATAAAGAGCGATAACGACAGATAATGAAAGAAGATTATGGAGGGCTGGCATAGTAAAGCCCAATGTTTGCTGCAACATGATAAGCGGAAAAAACATCGTAGGATACGCACACGCAAATTCAAAAATTCCTGCCGGCAAAATAATGTATTTCAACAAAATACCAAGCTGCTGTTGCAACAAATATGGGATCTTGAGTTTTTTAAGCTGTGCAAGAAAGGGAAACACTATTAAGAACGTTGTGAAAAGGAAATACCAAATGGATATAACTCGCCAGTAATACACCCAATGTTGGCTCGGCCCAAAGTGATAAAAATTAAGAAATAAGTCATATACAAAAGGCAAACAAATTAGTGAAGTAACAACAACAATTCCTCTGTGAAGCCTTCGAACCTCAAACCTCTTTCCCAGTAAATTTCCAACAAAAAACATCAAAAATACGTTAAGCAAGGAATTAAGGATCCATGCACATTTAACAATAATATCTGAGAACAAATTCAAGCTATCGGGAAATGGAGAGGACGCAAGATTTCGATATAAAGGCAATATCCATGAAATATCGATAAACATGGAACTTGCTAGGTATAGCATAGCATAGCGAATAGCCGTTCTAATATGGGTATTTGGCTCTCTGAAAAAAACAATCACTGCAAGTAGAAAAAGTTTCAAGGCCGCGGATGTAACCGCAAGTGCCAGCGCCATGTTTTGACTAAAAATAAATGCTTCTAAATAAGAAAAAACAATATTCATAATCACCACTCTTGTTTCGGCTGAAGTTGTGGTAAACTACCTATGGAAGTATTGTTGAACCCTATAGCGATGAGGTGTGTCATGAAGTTCCTACAATTCGCAGCTAGTTTGTGTTTTTACGCACTGACCTTCTTTGAGGTCATGCCTCCAGGCGGCGGGTAACAGTCGCAGTTACGATTACCGACTGTTACATTCGGTAATCATAGCAAGATAAAACCACCTCTGCAAAACCCTTTAATAGGTTTGAGAGGTGGTTTTCTTTATAAAAAATAACAAGGCCTCATCTTCGGTTTGTGATTATAGCTATTCTTGATCTCTGCGCCTGCGGCTTTTGACTTTACCAATTCATGCCATCTGTAAAACAATGTTACGTTTTCTGAACCCTGCTCAGCCGCTTGTTCTGCTAGAAACAGCTTCTGCAAAAAACATTCTCGGCGGCTGGTCACACACCCAGACAATCTTCCCTACATCTTATTAAAAAAGTTCGTGATAAGCCCGCAAACATCTAATTCCTTCTCATAATAGGAATCAGGAGCACCTGCTTCGTCGCATTTTGAATACCACCCATGAGGTATTTCGCCGCACTCGCTTCTGTAACGCTCACGAATACGACGCCCCGCTCCGGCTGATCGTGTTCATGAAGCAGTTCCTACTATGATAGATTGTTAGGAAGCCACGCCCCTGAGAGCAACAACAAAAAGATATGAACCTTCCCAACGTCTACCTAAGGAATCCAGCTTATAATGGCAACGGTATAAACATATAAGCTGACACTAAAAAAATACATACGGACTTTCACAATAAACCATTTGCCAAAAGCCCCAATTGCATTATCCTGCATTTCATCACAAAACTATACAAACTTAGACCTCATCCTCTCTATCCGATCCTTGTGCTGCAACCCTCTTTCTCCAATAGGCAATCTCATATGGCATCAGCCCATCGTCATCTCGATGCCGCATTATGAGTTTTGCATACAGAGCCTCCCGACTTTCATCTAATGGCAAACCGTCTATTGCACGCCGAAGAGCTTCGTCTAGCCGAGCAATTCTTTTTCCAACAGGAAAAGCTGTCTTCGTCTCTTCATCAACATGAAACATGCCAAATTGCTCTAAAATCGGAATATCATCATGACCAATCCCGCTATAGTCCCATGTAGGGCTACGGTATCCGGTTAATACCTGCATCATGATAAGAGCCGTTCTTTCTTCCCCAATTGTTCGTATCAGATTTATGGTTCTACCGGCCCGATTGAGCCACCGGCCATATGCCTGCGCATTTGCTTCCGGAACACCATCAGCAAACCGTTCTTGTCCACGAGAAATCTGACCTAATTCCGCGTGGAATGCATTGCAAGGATCTAGCTCAGAAGCAGTATCCGTATCAGACACACATGCTCGCTCATACCAGGCTGCAGCGGCACGCCCTTGCTCCTCATCTTGCAAATCAAGCCCAACTAAGAATTGACTTCTCCCATAAGGCAACGCTGAATTCTCTTTCTCCGGATACAGCATCGCATAGTCTCCCCCAAGCGGAAAATAATGATTATCCTCTTCCCCTTTCTGTGAAATTGAACCAGCTGGTGATAGCAAAAGGAGAGAGACAAGCAGTTTACTCAGCCATCCCGCCTCTAAAGGAATTTTCCACAAAAGTAACACCAATATTACATATGCTTTAAAGTAGTTCTGAATCTTCATAAGATACCTTTCATGAAACACCCTCCAAATCATTTACACCACGGAGTTAAGTATGGAGAGATTTTAAAAAATTCCTAACCCCCATTTCATACCGTTCAGAAAACATTACCACTGGAGTTTTAAAAATCAGTATAAAGCCGAGAAATCACGTAGTGTAATTTGTTCTAGTAGCCTTGATACGCCAGAATACATGCGGAGACACGCTAGACTATCCCGCGTTTTGCATTGCGATTCAGCCAAAAATATTATAGATTGTGTTCGCATTTAACACCGGTGATCGCAGAAACAAGAAGCTATAGACAAATACTAGGGAATAATAGTGGAACTGAAAGTTTTAATCGCTGGAATATCAGGGGCTTCCTTAGGTACAGAAATTTTGAAATGTCTAAAACTCGCACGGGACTACACCATCTATGGAGCAGACATATCACCATATGCGTACGGTCTTTATCAGAATGAATTCGAAAAAACATTTACCGTTTCTTCAGGATCCTATATTTCCGATATTCTTTCTATTGTTCAGTCTTATAATATTGCAGTGATTATACCGGGAGGAGAAGAGCCCCTGTCGCTCCTAATGGCAAACAAGCACATTTTTGATGAATACAACATTAGACTAGCCATAAATGATCCAGCCACCATTAGCGTCTGTCAAAACAAACTTAAGACATTTGAATTTCTCCAGAAACACCATATAGCAATTCCCCGGACCGAAAGGCTTGTTGGCACGGCGCAACTCGCATCATTTGATTATCCCTGCATTATAAAACCTTCCACTGATTCAGGTGGTAGTGTTTTTGTTTCCTTTGCCGAGACAGAAGAAGAAGCAATATCACACTACAAACACCTAAAAAAAATAGGAATTTCAGAAATTATCATCCAGGAATATATCTCTCACCAAGATGGCGAATTTACCGTCGGAGTTCTATCATCACCAGAGGGAGAGATTATCGATACCGTCGGACTCAAGAAAGTATTTGGTTGTAAAATGTCCTATAAAGAGAAATCCGAAAAAAGTATCATCTCTTCGGGATACAGCCAGGGACTCATCGATAATTTCCCAGAAATACACAAACAGGCTGAAAAAATTTCCCAAACGTTACAAAGCAAGGGTCCTCTCAATATCCAGGGTCGAATTAAAAACTCCGTCTTTCATCCTTTTGAAATCAACTGCCGATTTTCAGCAAGTAGCTATTTGCGAGCAATGGCAGGAGTAAATGACATTGATATTTTCATCAAATCAATGCTCAATCTCCCCTATGAACCAAGTCCAAAAAAATATGGCTACTACTTCAGAACTCTGCATGAACAATTCGTACCAAAAAATAGGATCAAAGAATGGTCAAATGGATAACACCGTTCCTTGGAACAACAAATTACCAATCCATTCCTCAGGGAGATTATTTCCTTGTTGATGCTCGGGAACTTCTTGACGGTCCCAATAACGGTGTGGAACTGGTCCGGTCAAAAGTAGAGGCAGGAACAATGGCCCTAAAAGAAGGGCGGTCTGTCATTGTGTTTTGTCATTATGGCATCTCGCGTAGCAACGCTATCGCTACTGGTATACTTGCACAATATAAACAATGGAACTTTAACCAAGCATTGGAAGTCGTTTTTAAGGAAATAGACGAATCCAATATCGATTTCAATATGCTTCAAACAGTTAGAGACTGCCTACAGCACAAACCATATAATCACAAAAACATTCTCATCACCGGAGCCCATGGATTTTTGGGAAAACGACTACACGCAAAGCTGCAAAAGGAAATGCTTGGTGCAGTAGAAGTTCATGGTATTGATGTTGATACAATAGACTTGTGTTCTGATCGCATGCGACTAAATCAGTTTGTTCATGAAAAAGAAATTGAAAAGATTATACACCTAGCACACCCATTTCCACACAATGCACAATCTACGGGTAATGCCCTCTGTATGCTTCAGAACCTTCTTGAGGTTGTTCACACCAATGGTCTTAAAATGATATTTACTAGTAGTTGGGTTGTCTACGAAAATAGCTCCGAGAAAAATATCTGCGAAAAGACGGCACTCGCCCCGAAAACAATATATGGTATGTCCAAAGCGCTTTGTGAACACTTGATTTCATATTATAGAAAACTTTATAACGCCAATATAACGATCGCCAGGCTCTCACCAATTTACAGCACCACAAAAATGCCAGGATTTATGAGCACTTTTTTTGAATATGCAGCCCAAAATAAAACCATAAGAACACATTTGTACGAAAATGGCTCGCCTGCAATGCAGCTTCTTCACGTCGATGATGCCATCAATGCACTATTTCAAGCATCGCAGCACACTAATCTCCCGAATTCACTTAATGTATCAACTCATGAAAGGTATTCTGTTCATGAAATTGCGCACATGATCAAAGAGATCGGTTGTTCCAAGTCTGCCATACAAAGATGTTCCATGATGGGAAAAACCTTTACCGGAAAAATAGACCCATCAAATACAATGGGAATTCTAGACTGGAAACCCAACGTAAGGCTGCAAGATGGGCTCACATTGATAAATAAACAATTTCAAAAGGAAACGACGTGGAGAAAAAGGCCTCCAACTACACAACAGAGCGCAAGCTTGTAGCGAATTACGAGTGGAATAGAACTCACTATAAAACCTATAGCGGTATTCTCAGCTGCTTTTGCGCTCAATCCGTAATAGAAAATTCTTCTGGGGGAACGCTTCTCGATCTTGCATGTGGTGATGGAACCATTACAAGATTACTAAGCCCACACTTTGACAAAATTGTTGGTGTTGACGGATCTCAAAAACATTTAAAACTTGCACAAGAAAAGCTTCCTCATGCCGAATTCCACGCAAGTTTAATAGAAGAATTTGAATACAACGAACAATTCGATGTTACAACCCTCCTTCTTATTCTAGAACATGTTATAGATCCAGTTACATTGTTACAACACGTAACCAAATTTCTTAAACCAAATGGAAAGATGATTATTCAGGTTCCCAATGCTTTGGCCTGCAATAGAAGGATAGCAAAAATAATGGGGACAATCACAAGCGAATACGAGCTGTCGCCATTTGATATCAACATTGCTGGCCACAGAAGGTCCTACGACAAGGCTCTCCTGGTAAAAGACATCACAGCGGCTGGCCTTACCGTACAATCCACCGGTGGAATCTTTTACAAAATGCTTTCACAATCGCAAATGGACTGGTTTTTAGAAAACGGCCGATGGAATAACGAGTTTGGATGGGGCCGAGTTGGAGGTGAACAAAAAGATTGGAAATTTGAATTCTGCCGGGCATGTTATGAGTATGGCAAAACGCAGCCAGATCAATGCAATCTCATATACGCATGCGTAACAAAATAAGCTCGGAGGCTTAAAAACGAGGATTAAGTGTGACTAATTGCCGCTTTTGCAATACCCCTCTCACCGTTACTTTTACTGATCTAGGAACATCACCTCTTTCCAACGCTTACGTCGCAAAAGAGAGCATCTCCTCAGAAAAGTACTACCCTCTTCATGCGTACGTATGCACCAACTGCCTCCTCGTCCAGGTTGCTTCATTTGAAGATCCCGATGTCATTTTCTCAAGTGATTATGCATATTATTCTTCATATTCAAGCTCCTGGCTCAAGCATTCTGAAGACTATGCAAAGATGATCGTCAAAAAGTTCAGTCTAGATAACAAAAGCTTTGTCGTAGAAGTAGCAAGCAACGACGGATACCTCCTCCAGTTTTTTCAAGCACAGCATATTCCGCACCTTGGAATAGAACCGACAAAAAACACAGCTGATGCCGCACTCAAAAAGGGCATCCCAACTCTACGCGAGTTTTTTGGAAAAGAATTAGCAAACAAACTACAAACCACAGATAAATCTGCTGATTTGATCGTTGCAAACAATGTCCTTGCACATGTTCCCGATCTAAATGATTTTATCGCCGGTATGAAGATTCTCTTGAAGGCATCAGGTATTATCACTATAGAGTTCCCACATCTTCTCAATCTGATACAACATAACCAATTTGATACGATATACCATGAACACTTTTCTTATTTCTCATTAGCTACAGCGCAAAAAATCTTTGCTCATCATAATCTGACCATCTTTGACGTAGACCAAATTCCGACTCATGGCGGATCACTGAGAATCTATGTAAGACATACAGATGATATCTGTAAAAAAGTTACTACGAACATAGATGCTATTCTTGCTGAAGAAGAAAAAGCTGGTCTTACAAAACTAGAAACGTATCAGCAGTTCCAACTCAAAGTTGAGCAGCTGAGGGCGGAGTTTTTATCTTTTCTTAGTGACATTCAAAAGAAGAAAGGCACAATCGCTGGATACGGTGCTCCCGCAAAGGGGAACACATTCTTAAATTATTGCCAGATTACTCCCAGTATGCTCCCTTTCACAGTTGACAAAAATCCCGCCAAACAAAACAAGTATTTACCCGGAACCCATATTCCCATTTTCCATCCCGGAGAAATAAAAAAGCAAAAACCTAACTATGTGCTCATTTTACCCTGGAACCTTCAAGAAGAAATCACCAAAGAGCTTGCATATATTAAGAGCTGGGGTGGTAGATTTATTGTTACTTCTCCGAAACCAAAGATTTTGTCATGAAATTTATCACCCTCCCACTAAGTGGAGCATTCTTAATTGAGCTGGAGCCACATCGTGATCATCGTGGATATTTTGAAAGAACCTGGTGCAAAAAAGAATTTGAAACACAAGGTATTGTCAAACCGTTTGTCCAAACAGCTCTTTCTTATAATGAGCAAAGGGGGACTCTCCGAGGAATTCACTTTCAAAAAAAGCCTCACCAGGAGGCAAAACTCATTTCATGTATTCAAGGATCTGCCTACGATGTCATTGTAGATCTGCGACCAACGTCTGTAACATTCCTCCAAACGTTTACAGCTATCCTTTCAGAGGAAAAACATAACGCTATTTATATTCCTGAAGGATTCGCTCACGGCTTTCAAACCCTCGAGGACAAGACAAAACTATCCTATGCTCTTACGGCCTATCATCATCCAGACAGTGCATCTGGGATCAGGTGGGATGACCCTACGCTTTCAATTTCGTGGCCTATTGATACGATGATAATCTCTAAAAAAGACCAAGACTGGGATCATGTACCAAGGACAACGCAGTCCTCATGAAAGATCTTATGGACACGATAAAAACAATACCAATCACTGGCCCTTCGATTACGCAAAAAGAAATCGACGCTGTATGTGAAGCCGTCACACATGGATGGTACGAAAATGCCACACTCAACCATAGAGCATTCGAACAAGCATTTAAGGAGTATATAGGTGTAAAGCACGCCCTGTTTCTTTCATCATGCACTGCAGCTACCCACTTAGCTTTAATTGCCTTGGGAGTGCAACCCGGAGACGAAATAATTCTTCCCGACAGTACTTGGACCGCATGTGCTGAACCGATCGTTTGGCTAGGCGCAACACCTGTCTTTGTTGATATAGATCCCCACACATGGTGCATATCCCCACAAGCAATTGAAGCCGCCATTACTTCAAAAACACGCGTTATCATGCCCGTTGACTTGTATGGTAATATCCCAGACATGGAAGCAATCAGGTCTATCGCCACACGGCACAATCTTCCTATTCTAGAAGACGCTGCCGAGGCTATCGGCTCAGAATTTAATGGGCAAAAAGCAGGATCGTTTGGAGACATAAGTGTTTTCAGCTTTCATCCAACAAAAACCATTACCACTGGCGAAGGTGGTATGCTCGTAACCAATAGTGATCTCTATTATAATACCGCGGTAGAACTCCATGATCATGGAAGAGCTCCCACCGATAAATCGTTTCAGGCAAATCGTATCGGCTATAAATATAAAGCAACCGGGATGCAAGCAGCACTCGGACTAGCACAGCTCAAACGGATTGATGAACTCGTTAATAAAAAAAGACAAATTTTTTCTTGGTATGAAACTGCATTACAGAACGTTCCAGGCATTCATCTTAATCCCTCATCTCCCGGGCTAAAAAACTCATATTGGCTAACAACTTTTATCTTGGATCCATCGCTTAACACATCAAAAGAAACTTTTATTCAAAAGATGAAGGATAAAAAAATCACGTGTCGCCCATTTTTTAATCCACTCAGCTCTATGCCTGCATATCAACGGTTTTTACCCTTCGGTGTTAATTTCAAGAAAAAAAATAAATATGCATATGCAATTGGAAGCTTAGGTATCAACCTTCCATCAGGAACAACCCTTACAAAGAGCGATGTAAACTATGTATGCAATGCAATACAAGAATACTTGGGAGAACTTACTTGACTTGTTCCGATGCAAACTGCTCATGTGCATGTATATCAGAAGCTATTCCCAAAAAATCTTGATACCATGCAATGGTCTCAGCTAATCCCCTCTTGATTCCATACCGAGGCTTCCAACCAAGCATGCGATATGCCTTGCTTGAGTCCAAATTTTGCGCGAGAATTTCATTATTATGCTGATTTTGAACAATAGGCTCCAGATATATACCGGCCTCTTGTCTAATCATATCGACAATCTCAAGAACACTGAGCGACTTATCTGTACTAAAATTAAACGAATGGCCAAGGATAGCAGAATCATCCATTTTGAGCGCTAGGGCTATATAGGCGTCTACAACATCTTTGACATAGATATAATCCCTTATCAATGCGCCATTACTTCTAATCACTGGCCGCTGATTCAGTAATAACGCCCTGATCGTTCCCGGCACAATGCGATTAAAATGTAAGTCGCCTCCACCAAAAAAATTTCCACATCGGGTTATACATACAGGTAGCTTATAAGTGTGAAAATAAGACTGCGCCAACAAATCAGCACAGCTTTTTGAAACATCATAGGGATATCGACCCCGCAAGGCATAGTCTTCTGAATATGGAAGATTAGTATGCTCTCCATATGCCTTGTCACTTGATGCAACAATGATTTTCTTCACCCATGGAGACAGGCGACATGCCTCCAAAAGATTCCAGGTCCCCTCTATATTCGACTTAAACGTACTAATCGGAGATCTATTTGCTCTACCAACAATTGCCTGAGCTCCGAGGTGAAAGACAACATCAATATCAAACTCATTCAGAATTCTCACCAAGTCGTCAAGGTTAGACAAGTCACCATAAACAACTGAAACCCGACGATCCAGTCCTCGTTTGTATAAAAAAGAATCACATTTAATATCACGTTCAAATGCGATTACATTAGCTTTATTCTTCAATAATTCAGTTATAAGCTGCGGCCCTAGTAACCCCGCCGCTCCCGTAACAAGAATATTCTGTAGTTCAAAAGACACTGATCTCCTCTCTAGATGGGTATCTGCTCAGAATTTTTATCAAGTTTCTCTCGCACGGCAGGCTTAATCGCTGGAGGAGTCTCCCACTTTTTCCATGGGGCTCCCGTTAACCACAGTTGTTCTAATTTTTCATGGTCGCGTATCGTATCCATACACTGCCAAAAACCATGGTGTTTATAAATTTTCAGTTGCCTATCTCGAACGACCTCGGGGAGAGCATGTTGTTCCAAAATACATGACGATTCCGTAGATAGATATTTAAGAAATCCTCTGTTGAATACGAAAAATCCACCATTGATCCAGTCTTCAGCGGTGCCAGCTTTTTCCGAAAATTTTGCAACAACATCTTTTGATATTTTTAAGTTCCCAAAACGAAACGGATTCCTTACACCAGTCAATGTAGCTAATTGCCCATGTTGCAAGTGAAAATCAACAAGTTTATTAATATCCACATCTGCAACGCCATCTCCGTATGTGCACATAAAATAATCTGTATTCACATATCGTGCAGCGCGCGCAATTCTGCCACCCGTCAAGCATTCAGAACCAGTATCAACCAACGTAATCTCCCATCGATCATCATCCATTTGATGCTCGATGATACTTCCGGTTTGGGTATTGATTGTAAAATCAACGTTATGATAACGATAATTTAAAAAATAATTGCGGATCACATCGCCTTTATAACCAAGGCAAACAATAAATCTACGAAAGCCATACGAAGAATAAATTTTCATAATGTGCCAGATAATGGGTTTACCACCTACCAACACCATTGGCTTAGGTTTAAACTCAGTTTCTTCTCTAAGCCTGGTCCCATAACCCCCTGCTAAAATCATAACCGGTACATTATTTTTCATAGTAACATCAGCCCCATGTCAAATTTTGTGAGAGCATACCATACTCCCCCCACTCTGTCTCTATTTTTGGACAAGCATCGCCACGATATAATGCACAAACACAAGCGATCAAAATGCAAGAAATTCTGTGGACATTTACTGAGCAGGATGGTAGCTTCCTTTCGGCTATAGATATTGAATGAAAGATAGAAAAAAATGAAACAACAGACAGATCTTAAAAAACTCTCCACTGATTGGTTGATAGCGAGCAATAGCGTCAGATACTCCTACAACTTCCAATGGATGGGTATCCCCATTATACAGCTCCCCCAAGACATTGTTGCTATGCAAGAACTCATTTGGGAAGTTAAACCAGATTACATTGTAGAAACAGGCATCGCACACGGCGGCTCTGTTATCTTTTATGCATCTATGCTGAAACTAGTTGCTAATAATGGCAAAGTCATCGCTGTTGACATCGATATCAGGGAAACCAATAAAAAAGCCATTGAAAGTCACCCTCTCTTTAATAATGTCACCTTGCTCGAAGGTTCATCAACCGACCAAAGCATTGTTGAGAAGATTGCTTCATATATAAACCCAGAGAAAAAGGTACTTGTATGCCTAGACTCAAATCATACGCACGCTCACGTCCTTGAAGAGCTACAGCTCTACTCTCCACTTGTAACCAAAGATAGCTATCTCGTTGTTTTCGATACAACCATAGAGGATGTTCCGAGTGAACTATTCTCAAATAGACCATGGGACAGGAAAAATAATCCAAAAACAGCAATCGTTGAGTTTCTTAAAACTAATAACCGATTTGTAGTTGATCGGACAATCGATGAAAAACTATTAATCACGGCGAATCGTGACGGTTTTTTGAAATGTATTGCAAATTAACTTGCCACCAGCAAAAAAACAAGAGGAATCGCGATGTTCATAATTCTTTCCAACGATCTGTATTGATTGGCACCACTATATCAGATTTTATAACCAATTCCCGAATTTTCATAAATTGAATCGGGTACATGCCTAGCAATTTAGAATATTGCTTCACTAACAACTTGCGCTGTATTTTTTTTTCATATCGTTCTCGAATCCATGACCGTCTCTGATTGATCCAAGCAATACTTTTCGCAGGAAGCAAGTGTTTTATATAGCTTTTAAAACGCGATATCGGCACTGCAACCGGCGGAACAACCGCCCAGTCAGGCTTCCAATTAACAAAGCGATTGGTGTAGAAATGGGCCAAAGTTTCTGCACGTTCTCGCTCGACCCCCCCATATTCACACAACCATCGCCCAATGACTTCGTGGACTAAACACATTTTTTGAAACAAATTTTTGTAGAGCAACTGAGAATGATCGAATCCCATACTATTAGAATCACTCGCACTCTGTCGTATGAAATATAGAACATCCAAAACCTTGGTTTTTCCTAAAATACCCGCTAACGCCCTATGTAACGCCTCAACAAAGATCACATCTAGAGGGCACCTCTGTATTTCTCCAAATATACGACGAAACGCATTTGTTCTATAAACAGCATAATATGCATCTTTATAGCGCTCCAGCATGTAGTGTAGGCGTTCAACTGGATCGTCCGATCTGGCCTCAGGTAATCTGAATGGCAGAAGCGGTTTCCATATAAAATCATTATTAGCCAATCTCCGTTTTAAAAAAAACTCAATCTGCCTTCCCTGACAGCATACATAATCGACATTTTCATCCAAAAACTGGATTGATTTCTCTATAGCATCCAAAATAAAAAAATCATCGTCCGGGGCAAGAAGAGTGTACGGTGTAGTCACAAGGTTCGCAGCATCAACAACCTTGATGGCGCAACTCAAAAAATGTGCAAGGGCATCAACCTCTTTATTAGCATCCTCTAAATGTCTGTACTCAATATCAAGGCCGCAAGAGTTGAATTTTTCTACAAGAACTTTATTTTCCGCTGCATGCTTAGAACCACTGGAATCAGCAATAATAATCTTACATGCTGCGTTCATCTCGCTATAGTATGCAAGCGATCTTGCTAAAAAATGAGATCTATCGTGAGTGATCAAAATCATGGTCACATCTTTGAGGCGGCTATTGTTCATACATAATCTCCCCCACTAAACCATGATGTTGCCTCATTTTTTTCAACACACCATCTTTCCCAAACTCGTATACATAGTCACATCTTTGAATTGTAGATAAACGGTGCGCAACAATAATTAGCGTCCTCCCAACACTTTCTTGATAAACCTCCTCCATAATTGCACTCTCAGTCTCATAGTCCAAGGACGATGTTGCTTCATCCAATATTAAGATTTCGGGGTCATTATATAAAGCTCTGGCAATTGCGATCCTTTGTCTTTGCCCGCCACTTAACATCGTACCAGCCTCACCAACTTCTGTATGAATTCCCCGACGCTGAGTAAGAAAATCAAATATGTGAGCCTTTTTGAGAGATTCACATATTCTTTGTTCATCATATTTTCGACCAAAGACAATATTCTCGGCCACTGTGCCATCAAACAAATATACCGATTGTGGAACATACCCAATCTTACTTCTCCAAGAACGCATGGTATTCTTATCTAAGACTTGTCCATCGACAATAATATTTCCTAATAAAGGAGCACAAATCCCCGTAATCAAATCTATGAGAGTACTCTTACCAGAGCCACTCTCACCAACAAATGCCACTTTATCGCCTTTACGAATACTAAATGAAAGGCCTTCAAATATTGCGTTCTCGGGTTTGTAGTGAAATGATACATTCTGGAACTTAAGGGTCGATTGAAAGGGAATCTTACCATCTCCAAGATTATCCTCATCCCTCAAAAACGATACGTTAACAATATCTAGAGAACTAACGGCAAAAATCATCTGGTTGTATAATGTCATTACGCGGTTTAGTGATGTTAAAAATCGATAGAACGCTAAAGCATATGCAGATAAAATTGGAACAATATATACAGCCGTATCTGCTCGGTATACAACATATACCAAGACCGCAATTATAGTTCCCAATCCTAAAACTTCAAAAAGCGGCCTGGGGACGCTTTGTAATGTCATATTAACGACATGCGCTCGAGCAACTCTTGCACCCGCATGATCAAAGAGTTCTTGTAAAAACTTTTCATTCCCAGCCAGTTTAGCGATTTTAAAATTCGCAAATGTCTCGTAAAAGGCCCTCGAAAGATCCGTTAGACCCCGAGAAACTCTAACCCCAGACAATGCAACTTCTCGAGAAAAAAACCGCAAAAGTATGGCCCCAACCAACGAAAAAAATACAGTCAAAACAAGCGTCAACTTTAAATTAACCCATAGCAACGCCACATAAATGAAAACAAAAAGCATCATTTCTGAAAGAAGCTGTATTGCTGAATTCACTATAACCGCCAGGTGTGTCGAATCAGCCAGCACCATTTTGTTAATTTTTGCCGAATGATAACGCATTACTGACAAATAGTCTGCCCGTAAAAATTTTGCAAAAAATCGACTAGAAAACCTATAAAAACAATCTTGAGAAAATAAAGTTACACCATATATAAACCAAAGACTCATGATATTCTTCACAGTGTAAAAGACGACCAATACACATCCTAATATCGTGATAAAAGACGCCGGTCCACTACATCCAAAATAGTGATACCAATACGATAAATAATAATTACTATGAATAACATCAAAATTGGTTGCCAGCGAAATAAACGGAAGCATAAGAGTAATACCGGTAGTTTCAGTTAACGAAACGAGAACTGAAAATCCAAGCAATCCCAGAAGCCGCAACCTATCTTTCGGCATTAACAAAGAATTGATTCGAAATAAGACATCTTTAAGGTACACAAGCCCTCCATACTTCCCTTTTGCGGCATGAGCGTACTGTATTTATAAAATAAATCCAACCACAATTTTATCTCATATTCAAAGGGACTAGAATCGCCAATAGTGCGTCTTGCGTATTCTGCCCTGTGCGCATAGCCCAAGAGCTATTTTCAAAAGATTCAGCCTGCTTGATTATATGATGGTCAAAATTGCATTTATACATTTACCATATTATTAAATAGCTTCATTAAGACATCATTTTGAACTTCTAGATTATGAAATGTATGAATACATTCTTTATTAGAAGTTGCAATACTTCTTGCCGTAGAAGAATCCTGTAGAAACCCCGATATCTTCTCCGCCAATGCATCAGAGTTCCTTTGCGGCACCAGGCACTCCGTATTTTCACGAACTAGCTCAGGAATCCCGCCCACCTGCGTACTCACAAGAGGTATTTCCATTGCCATCGCTTCCATAAGTGAAAGAGGTGTTCCCTCCTCATCCCCATTTGGAACAATGACACTAGGCAATAGAAAAAGATCAGCTTTACTTAAAAATTCAAAAACTTCCTGTTGTATTTTTGGCCCAACAAATGTTACATCATTCGAAAGATTTAACTCTCGCACACGCTGTTCCAATTTTTTTCTAAGTGGCCCATCGCCAACAAGATAATAATGTATGTGATGAAACTTCTTCAGCTTTTGCACCGCCTCAATCGCATATACATGGCCCTTTTCTTCAGATAATCTCCCAACCGAAACAAGCACTTTATGCTTCCCCCTGCTATCGTCCTGCTTGACTCGTTTTTGAAATACAGAAAGATCAATACCGAGATAGTGCACTATGATTTTTTGCTCATCGCAACCGATTGAGATTAATTTATTTTTAAAGTGCTCACTCAGCGGTAGAAAAATATCACCATGCTCAAACAATGTATTGTAAAAAGTGTCTCCATATACCTTCAAACATTTTGTCATATCATATCCGAAGAACGTGGTTGCAATCTTACCTTTTAGAAGCCCCATACTTCTAAAAAGAACCGCCTTTTGCCCATTTGTCCCATACATACTATATAAAATGTCATACTCACGCCTTCCATAAAATGCAGCAATCTCACTAAGCATCCATCCTACGGAATAATCTTGTATAGACAAAAATTTCACACCCAACTTCTTCGCATGAAGTGCGCGCAACGCGAGAACGGGATGCCGCAGAGAAACACGAATATAAAATGCAATCCGTTGCACAAATGAAGAAGGGATACTACAGCGAAAGAATGTTTTTTCAAGAAGCTTATACCGACCAACTGCTTCATGAATTACTACATCACTATTCCGCTGAAGCGCATAAATTTCCACATCATTGCCACGATCAATCATGCCTGTAATTTGGTCAAGAATAAAAGTTTCGCTCAATGATGGAAACTGGTTAACTATAAACAATATTTTCATATCTTAAGGTTGAATTACTTTTAAGTCTCCGAATAAATCTGCGAAAATGGGCTCTTGTTTGATTCTACCCATGAGGTCCTGAAGCTGCTGTATTGAGAGCCATTCCATATTCTTGCTGCTTGTATATTCAAAATCACCGTCTACTTGCCGTCCTCCAATGTACACATAGGAAGCTAGATCAAGCTCGGCTGATGGCTTAATAAGAAAATAATCTTCAAATTCAAGAATCTGTTGTACCTCTTCTCCAACAATCATTGCTTCATCTATCCGCTCTCCTGGCCGCATACCTATTTCATAAAGTGATGCGTCCTCGCATATGGCATGTGCAAGATCAATAATTCTCATAGATGGAGCTTTTTTCACAAAAAGCTCTCCTCCATGCATAATATCTATTGTCTTTAAAATCATCTTGATCGCCTCCGCCTCTTCCAAACAAAAGCGAGTCATTCGAACATCGGTGATTGGAAGTTTTTTTATTCCTTGATCGATAAGACCCCTAAAATAGGGAATCACTGAGCCTCGGCTACCTGCAATATTCCCAAAGCGCACAACAGAAAACGCCGTACCATACGCACACGAGTAACTATTTGCATTTATGAAAAGCTTATCTGAGCATAGTTTTGTAGCTCCGTATAAATTAATCGGCGCACAAGCTTTGTCAGTACTCAAGACAACAACTTTTTTCACATTCTGCTCGATTGAAGCTTGAATAAGATTTTGCGCTCCAAGAACATTTGTTTTGATTGCTTCATATGGATTTAATTCGCATGTAGAAACATGTTTTAACGCCGCAGTATGAACAACAATATCCACACCACGAAGTGCATTCATAAGAGTCGCCTGATCACGAACATCTCCGATCATAAATAAAAGCCGTTTATCTCCTTTGAAAGGCATTTGTTGCGACATAATAAACTGCTTATATTCATCTCGTGAAAATACGATTACCCGTTTAGGTTCATATCTCTTAAGAATTTCAGATGTTACAGCTTTTCCAAGCGTTCCAGTTCCACCTGTAATCAAAATCGTTTTATCTTTAATCACATTCTTCCTCTCTTTTTACATCTCGCGGTAGAGAATTTTCAGCTCTGATTGATCCGAGCGCTAATGCATAAACTATGTCACAACAAGAAAACACCGATAGCCACTGAACCCTAGAAGGGCACCCCACTTAACCGAACCAAAATACCGTTCTACAACGACACCTGCTAGCAACCATACGTATATCCATGGACACGACCACTATTGCAAAGTATCATCTGGACAGAGGTAGTGTAATTCTTAAAATTTATAACTCAAATAAACGATCAATCTTTTATGCAACCAAATCTCTTCCCAACGCCCCTTCTCAAACAGTTTTATGCCAACAAAATGATCCTTATCACCGGTGGGAAAGGACATATCGCCACTCATTTACACAATGCGTTAACTGCTCTTAATGCATACGTCACATTACTTGATATCGCAGAAGAGCCGTCACCAACTTCGGATAGGTATATTTCTGGTTCTATAACAGAATTACCCGTATGCCTAGACGCAACACAAGACATTGATATTGTATTTCATACAGCCGCAATTACTCGAGGGCCTTATAGTCATATTTACAAAACAAACGTAACGGGAACCATCAATTTACTCGAGGCATGCAAAATAAATAAAGTAGGCACTCTTGTTTTCTCGTCATCGGCTGCTGTGTATGGAGAACAAAAAACCGCTTGCCGCGAAAATTTCGCATGCGAGCCTATTTCTTTATATGGAGCAAGCAAACTCGCAGCTGAAAATTATTGTCAATTGTATAGTACGATCTGCCAATTAAGGATCATATGTCTTCGCTACTTTAATGTATATCATGAAACGTTCGGGCTTTTACACACCCTTTCATCATATATGAAACAAAACCGTCCTATAGATATTTTCGGAAATGGAACTCAAGTTCGTGACTTTGTACATGTTGATCAGGTGGTACTTACTAGCCTTCTTCTCCTACTCGCAAATACGCCTAAGTGCGCCACATATAATGTTGGAAGTGGGCAAGCAACGCCCTTGCTTCAAATAGTCGATAAATTGAAATCAACGTTCCCCAATTCCAAATCCATAATACGCTTTCACCCAAAGCGAGAGTGCGACATTTATCACTCAGTTGCTGATTGTTCCAAACTAGATCATACCTTGGATAGCTTACTTAATTCCGTTGTACAAAATCAATAATCCGGCCTACATGACCTATCCACGTATAGCCATTCACAACCCGATTTCGTGCACTTTTCCCCATTTGAACGTAGTCTGAAAATGCTACATCACTCAAGGCTCTAGCCGCTTTAACAAATTCATCAGCCATATCATATCGCACAACAAATCCACAAGGCTGCGGCCCATCCACTACCTGTGCTATTTGCTCAAGATTGGAAACAATAACAGGCTTTTCCATACTCATGTATTCAAAAAGTTTTATAGGTGAACAATAATACTTTTTGCGCACATCTGACTGCGCAGGCAAAAGACACACATCACTGGCCGCAATATATGCTCTCACATTAGGATATGTAACATTTCCGGTAAAAGTTACTGAACCACAAAGGCCACGGTCCGCCATCGTCCGTTCAAGATTTTGACGAAATTCCCCATCCCCTATAAACAAAAAATGCGCTCGTTTATTTTCACGAACCACTTCAGGCACCATACGTTCCAGTATATTAATCCCATGCCATCGAGAAAATGATCCGACAAAACAAAAGACAAATTTCCCCTCAATATTAAGATTTCGTCGCATTTTATTGCGCATATCCTCACAATTTTTTGGATCAAATTCATCAGTATCAACGCCGTTTGGGTTCATAAGAATTTTGCATCCATCAATACCAACCTGAAGCAACTCATCCTTTAATACATCAGATACAACAATAATATGATCCGCAGATTTTAAGTTTATACGCTCAACAAAACTTGCCAGCCATCCAAATTTGATCTCCCCTTTAGGTCGCAATTCTTTATCAATCCAAGCTTCTGAGCCGTTATACTCCATGATGATGGGGATATTAAATATCCACTTCAATACCACCGCCGTTAGATCCATAAATGCATACCGATAATAGATATAATCGAAGGCTTCTTTTTGAATCACTTTTCGTAATTGCCATGGGTACCAAAGACTTCCCAAAAAACACGTAATTCTCCAGAGAAATCTGGGGAAAATCGGCGGACGCTTCAATCGTATCAGTTTAACCGAGGCATCAAACGATAAATGCTTAAATGGGAATGGTAACGCTGCAGTAACAATAACGTCTCTCCGAGCTAATGCATTGATAACACCAGTCATATGCACCATTGATCCGCCGTAAAGTGGAACATCGGAATAATCTGATCTCAAATACAGGATTCTTTTCATCTCAAAGTCTACTATTTTCTCAGCGACATTTTGTCCTGGAATCCTTCATGATATCTGGCTAACCATGCCTGAAATCGAGCAGAATTGCCATCATTGTGTTCCACATTATTAACAACAAATTTTACGAATGGATCAAAAAAAGAATCCCTTAATATCTCGCCTTGCCCCACGTGCATGTACAATGATAGGGCAAGCCCAGCAAGCCGCTCACTGTTAGATGCTATTATTCGTTCTTCCCTGTTAATTCGCACAAAATCTAACCGCTCCAGTAATTCCATTTCGCGCATATTTAAGGGCCGCGACTGCCAACCTTCATCTTCTATCCCATGCAACAAGAGCTCCACAAGGCTATCCTTATCATGAACAGAAGCCAATGTCCTTATTGCTTTATCCATTATGTGCCTGTGCCGTCTAAAATTAGTTGCACCCTGCCTCATGGCTCTTGGAACACGCGACAAACTTGCCGATGAATCTGCCGCAACGTGCAGTGCTTCACAATAGGAAACATCACGCGCCGAACGAGGCAACTCATGTAATGCTAAAATGTATCTTATCTCATCTTGTCTCAATCTTCCCGGTTCAATATCAAGACACTCTGCACGATATACCTGTTCGAGCATATCACCCCATGCATCCAGCCTATTATCATCTATCATTTGTTGGGCTACTGGATGATCTTGTTCTATCGCACCGGTTAGATTACGTTGCTCTGCGTGTACGCCGGATAATAACAACAACCAACCGAAACAACACGCCGTCAACCACTTAGGGAGAGCATAGCTAGAACTAGAATAAACAATTGCCAACAAACCTATAGCCCACCTTTTCTTCATACAACGATCCTATGAATTACAGTATTGTCACTTTCATAACTCCGCAAGCTGCCGCCCATACCCTTCATCCCATACTGCGCGCTCACGCATCATATCGACCAGCGCACCAATGAGCGTTGGATTTGATTGTTTACCTCGTAAGCATCGTACAAGATGCTCTCTCAAACCACCGAACCGACCATCATCGAATCGATCATTTCTTTCACTGATGAAGCCAGTTGCACGCAGTATACTGACATCTTCATCAGCTAGCTCCTTTGG
Organism: Candidatus Babeliales bacterium; assembly: GCA_016929235.1. Taxonomy (NCBI): domain Bacteria; class Candidatus Babeliae; order Candidatus Babeliales; species Candidatus Babeliales bacterium. The sequence continues at coordinate 200,916 of JAFGJD010000005.1, forward strand.
ATCTAATTTTCCCTGCATTCCCCGTAACAACAATAAAGCCACACGATCCTGAGGCAACCGTTCTAAAGCCTCACGGTACGCTATTTTTTTAACACAAGTCTCATGATGTTTAACCATCTGCACGACTCTTTCGATGTTTTCACTCCCCTCATACCATCCTGGCATGCCTTCATATGCAACATGAAGCGCTTCACAGACATCCATCTCAGCCCCTATTTCAGCAAGATCAAGCGCACGTATTGATGCTTGTACTAATGCCGGAGAAACAGAGACATTTTCGGTCACAGGAAAACAATATCCGTGATACAGCGTCACGGCATGCTTTTCTAGCATAGCCTGCTGTGCCTGTGGACTACCTATTGCTAATAATCCACATAATAATGCCGAAGCATATGCCCATAGGCCCGCTGAGGCGCTATGAGGACAACATGCCGCTATCACCACTACTATCCCATACAGTCGCTTCGTCATGGTTCAGTCCTCCAGTGTTATGAATGCGTTTTTTCCTCGCTCATTACATAATTCCTTAGAGCATCAAGCCTGTCACTATTTGCTCCAGATCGAGATTGTGTTAGTACCATCTCAATCAGCGGCGCCATACAACCCGTCTGCTCAGTTCGCTTACCACACAACACCTCTTTGAAGTTTTTCTTTAAAACTTCAAAACGTTCTGTAAATACAGGAACCCCATGCTCAGGAGTTCGCACAACTAAACCAAGACGCTCCAACGTTTGCTCATCTCTATCCGACCAGTCAGAAAATTTTCCTTCAACGTCATCCAAAAACAGGCGCAGAAGTACTCCAGAAATATGCTGAGAATCTCTATATGAAACCTCACTTCCGAACCCCTGATAATCCGCTCTCTTAAGCAGCCATCTACGCAAAGTCCACGCATCAGTTGCAACCTTACCACTAAACTGCCTTTCTCGCATTACTGTAGATTTCGCCGTATCAAGCCGCATCGCCTCACTAAGCTGCTGACAATACCATGCTCGCTCACCATAAGGGTTTTCGGGTTCTACAAGTGATACATCATACGCAGGGATCTCATTACCTCTGCATAAGCGCATATACTCATCGTATGTTCTCTCGCCAATCTCAAGCGATGCCCTATCCATTTCCATCTCCCTTGCCATTATTCCTGAAATTTCGACAGGAAATTTAGAAGGAAACATGGGGCGAGTTTTTGATAAACCCGCTCCACTACCAAGACTTAATAAGAGTACATGGAAACATGCCATGACCTTCGTCAAAAAATGGCCAGCTGATGCTGAGCGCACGACGAAAAGACCGGTCATCATAACGAGATATTTAATTTTCATTGAGACACCCTTTTTCATAACTTCAACGTAGATTTAAAATTCCATAACACATCGAACGCCTGCTTTGGCGACAGCTGATCATAATCTAATTGCTCCAATCGCGCGAGCAATTCTTTTTTATGCGAAAGCTCCTGCTGCAGAGAATGGACCAATATCTCTAAATGGCGAATCGTATCACTATGCACCTGCGCACCAGAACCAACATTCCCTTGCTTCATCGCATCAACTAAAACCGTTGCACGTATGATAACTTCGTCAGGCAACTGTGCAAGCTTGGCAACTTCAATACCAAAACTTCTATCAGCTACGCCCTGCAGCATCTTATAGAGAAACACAATACCAGAGTCTGAACGCTTACTTGCAGCATAATAACTGACAATACCAGGCAATTCATACTGCAACGAGGTAAGCTCATGATAATGGGTCGCAAACAAACATCGCGCCTTAACCCGCTGTACGAGATACTCAACAATTGCATGCGCTAATGCCAGCCCATCAAACGTGCTTGTACCACGACCAACTTCATCTAAAATTACCAAACTGCGTTCTGTTGCCTGTGAACAAATAAGCGCCGTTTCTTCCATCTCAATTAAAAAGGTACTTTTACCTTCGGCTAAATTGTCTCCAGCACCAATGCGCGTAAAAATGCGATCAAGCAACGGTAACGAAGCCTTACGTGCCGGTACAAACGCCCCACACTGTGCCATTAAACAAATCAATGCAACCTGACGTAAATACGTAGACTTTCCACCCATGTTTGGACCGGTTATGATCCAAAATGATGACGTGTCAGTAAGTTGTGTATCATTCGTAATAAACTGATGGCCAAGCGACGAAGCAATAACCGGATGCTTACCATGCTCAATCTCTATATCATTGCCATCATGCATCTGGGGACGGGTATACCCATGCTCCTGAGCAACGCGCGCAAAACTCAAAATCGCATCACCGTGAGCTAAAGCATATGCCGCCTGACGCAACATAGTAATATGGCGACTCACTTCTTGTTTGACTGTCAAAAATACTTCTTGCTCTACTGATGAAAGCTCGTTATTGGCCGTCACAATCTCACCCTGTAATACACGAAGTTCTGGCGTCATGAACCGCTCCTTACCAACCAGCGTTTGCTGGCGAACATACCGCTCAGGAACTAAGTGTAGGTTTGGCTTGGTCACTTCGATATAATAACCATGCACCTGATTGTAACGAACCTTAAGCGATGCAATTCCGGTTAATGCTTGTTCACGTTTTTCTAGTTCAAGAATCTTAGTAGTACTGGACTGGGCAATCTCGCGCAATTGGTCTAAGCGCCCATTGAATCCTTGTTTGATAACACAATCGAGTGATGTGTCATCATTAATTGCTGCATGCAAAAGATCATATAATGTTGTAGATGTATCGACCTGCGGCATGCGAATTTGTGATGAAAGCATCTGTAATAACACACTCTCCATACCAGATAATGATTGTTGAATCTCGGGGAAAAACTCCAGTGATTGCTTAAGCGCTAGATAATCATGTACAGTAGCGCGATTAAGAGCAATGCGACCAATCACCCGCTCTAGATCGCCAACAGACCGCAATGCCTTGGTCAATTGCGTTGATATGCCATAGTTGTGTATCAACGAGCTAACCGCATCATGCCGCTGCTCCAGTGACTGCTTGTGCAATAAAGGACGCACAAGCCATTTTTTTATCATACGCGAACCCATCGCCGTAATCGCACGATCAAGGTGCGCGCACAATGTATGAGCACGACCACCGTCTTGGTTATTTTGAAGCACTTCTAAATTGCGTAATGTAGCTGGATCTAGCAAAAGAAAATCTTCTGGTTTGTAGATATGTAATGCCTTGAGCTGTTCAAGCGTTTGATGATGGTGCTTTTTCAGGTACGCGTAGAGCAAGGACAATGAAGAACGAAGTGCTGCATGTTCGTATAGTGTAGAGACTTTTTCTCGCGCAAACTGTCGCGATATCCATCCGCGAACCGTCTCGAACGGTTCACACTCAGCAGCAACGACAGCCGTTACAAAGTACCCTGATTTTTGAAACCAGGTACGAAGTTCACGAGCATTCGTATCCTCCGAAACAATCACCTCATCAGGAAAGAACCGCGCAACTTCTGATTCTAATGTTTTACTATCACCATAAGACACGGTTGTCGCATACACTTGTGCCGTCAGTATCTCAACACAGATCAGCCCCCAGGTACCACCTTCAACTGTACATACCATGAGATATGATGCGGATTTTTCATCAAGCATGCGGGTATCAGTCAACGTACCCGGCGTTAGGACGCGCGTAACACCACGTTTCACGACCTTGCCAGGAATGGCCTCTTCAAGCTGATCACATACCGCCACTTTGTATCCACCTTTAATAAGTTTCACAAGATAATGATCAAGCGCATGCACAGGAACACCGCATAGAGGAATAGGCTCCCCTTTATGCGTACCACGTTTTGTTAATGCAATTCCTAAAAAAGAAGATGCCTCTCTGGCATCTTCAAAAAAGAGTTCATAAAAATCACCAACTTGAAAAAAGAGCAAACACCCCTGGTATTGATCTCTAAGCGAAAAATATTGCTGCATCAACGGGGTGTGGTTTTTCATGGTCATCTACGCAGTAATGTCACCTTGATCCTCAGTTGATCTGTTATTGCGAACTGTTTGCACAATATCATGTCCCGTAACGATGACTGTGCGCGCGAGATCATAGACGCCGTATACAAACACCAGTAACATGCTATAAAATGCACGATTTTCTTTATCACCCAGGAAACGATAAACGAAACTACCCCATAATGTTCGATGATCTGCACTTTGACAGCCACCGTTTACGTATCCCACCGGAGCAATTAATTTTATAACGGCTAAAGAGGATCTGGTCGGACCACAAATTGCACATCTAGTCTTCTCATCAGACAAGCACACAGACTCGTAGTAACAATTTTTCCGCATATCTGTGTATAAGCGGGCAATGTCCTCAGTGACACCACCGCCCCATACCTTCACACTAGGAGCCACTAGCGCTAGGACACCCAAACTCACTAATCCCGGCAACCAGCGCTTGAAATCTTCTTGGACAATGCCTGGTTCAGTTACCATTTCAAGAGCAACTTCACCTTTTACCTGATCAACTGCATCTACCTGCACAATAGTGAAGAAGACCGCAAGACTTACATAAAAAGAAATACGACGCATGAATAACTCCTCATATTCTTATAATTTACGCAACATTATCAACAAGGTTTGGTTTGAGCATTGAATGCCGTGATTGGTGCATGTACGTATCATATGCCTCGCGCCATGCATCATATGTGTACTTCACAACAAATGGAAACCCAAAAAGAGCAAAAATAATACGAGCTGTGAGCGGGATTCGTCCCTCTAATGAAATTCCCTTGGCTAGTGTTATGCGTTTTACATCCTCTTGAATAATGCGCCAAGTTTGTGCAGAAAAGGTCTCATCATCGCTCGGTCCCGGTATCACAAATTGATCGCGTGCCCACCTACATTGAAATCGCGTGTACATGTGAAAATCGCGCCCAATCAAACCCATGATAACCGCCCAGAGTATCGCCTTGCTGTAAACATGACGTTTATTCTGCTGGATTTCTTGCTGGGTTGGCGCATGCTCAATCTCGTCAGCAGACACGCATGGCGTAACACCTAATAATACTATACCTAACCACAAAACTTTCATGGATTCTCCTTTGAAAAAGGATGAGAAGAACTTCTAGAAGATTGTAACTTATTTTATGATAAAGACAAAAAATAAGACCGATTTCTCGGCCTTATTTTTGAGTACTTTTTGTCTATGAAACACTCTCATAATCTCGTCGATCATACCACCGACTAATCACAAGCCACTCATACCAGAATGAGTAGTGAAAATGTCCCGCGTGCGGTCTGAGATCACCTTTTTTATAACATTTGCGCGGCAGCAAGGGACGCCACCAGACTCTTCCATCACATTTCTTATCATAACAATTTCTAGTCTTTGCTTCTCTAAATGCGTGAGCAATCGCCCATTTACGTGGTAGTAACAGCAAACCTATCAATGATCCTGCAACAGCTGCAACCAACCCTATTCTGCGTGTATTCTGTTTGGTATCTGCTACTTCATCGCTCACTAAATTGTTAGCAATCTTACTATCATGCGCACTGGTCATATCAATGCGATCATTCTCAATCTCATATGTAGCAGATGCAGCCACCACACCAAACCAAAATACAAGAATTATTCGCTTCATATCCATCCTTAGCGCTGCGCTTTACCATTATTGCTCAGTTAAACGAACACGAATCAATTCGCGGTTCAATACTTTAAAGAATTCATCAATCAACTCGTGGGCATCTCCATCACATCTGCCATTTAGTGTATCTTCGAGTGCCGTGATAAACGCAGGTACATGCTGCTTAACCAAAAACTTGTTGATGCGACACAACTCTAGGGCATTATCACCCTGACGTTTTAACTCACGTGAACGGAATGATAAAAATGCAGATATCTTTTCTACGTCATGGACCACAGTCTTGATAGTATTGGTGATCGCATCAACCAAATACTCACGATCTATAGGCGCAATAAAACTTTCTCCAAGATACCTTGAATAGTCGCCTAATAGACGTTCAGCCTCGTCAAGAGTGGTTTCGTGCTTAAGGAATAGCTCAATGCTTTCGTAAACGGCTTCACCATCAAACAACTGTTCCATCCAGCGGTGTAAACGTGCCGAATAGATCATGGCAGCAACACCAAGTCCACCATAGGTAACCACGGTTGCTGTATTTGTTGCATAAGCCATGCCAGCATTAACCAAACGTTGGCCAAAACTCCATGGCTCGACATGGGCAAGATGCTCATTCATTCTTTGCACGTCGCCCCGCAATTCCTGCACCTGCGTCGCCAATACGAGATCTTGCAAACCGACAACGCGAACTACTCCTTCAGGCCCTATAACTGACTCTTGCTGTTGTTCAGCCGGTCGCACCCAACCTTTGACTGTTCTGTATACTCCTGGAACGGTCATATAGATCAATGCACCTAGAACACCCGCATTGACGACACGACCAATCCAAAGTCCCTTGCTGTGTGCGCTCTCAATATGAGCACGTTCTTCTTTGATGCGTGCGACGCTTGGACGAGCAAAATGGAGTTCATTGCCGCACGCACCAAATGATTGGAGTACTATACATACAACCAATAGCTTTCTGAACAATTGCATATCGAATAACCTTTCCGTTTACTGTACACCAATAAGTCCTTGCTCCTTGAGAATATCGGGAGCAATGTTATGGCGCGTCCACCCTGGTTCAAGAACATAGTGTCGCTCTAGTGAACCATCTGCATGTTTGGTAATTTCCACCTTATAATTTCTATACGATCCTTGCCCTTCAGATTCCAATGCAATCATGCCAGAATAGTGCGTTGCATGAATACACATACTCGATGGTAATTTACCAAGCTGCTGTGCATACCAATGTGAAAGCTCTTCAGCTTGATCAGGAGCTGTACCCCTGAACATTTCATCGATAATACAGAAGGTAAATGCTTCGCGTGGCATCGACATAATTGCATGCAAAAGAATTTTTGCGCGATTTACTTCGGCAGCAAACAATGATAATCCACGTTGTACATCATCAGACACATCCATATACGTAATGATTGTGCTGAATGGAGTTAACACTGCACGACGTGCCGGTGCTATACCAAGCGACTGTGCCATGACTAATGCTAGCGCAGTTGCCTTGCTGATGGTTGATTTGCCACCTGTGTTAGGACCCGTAAGTATTACGTTGCGTGCTGCATCAGAGCCGCCCATGGTAATGGTATTGGGAACAACTGTCTGTGCATTTACCAATGGACTCCAGAATTCTTCCAAATGAAGGTATGGCGTTGATGCATCGACAAACTCAGGGAAACAATACGTTACACGTTCTGCTTCAAATTCTTTGACTAAACGAGCAGCAGACAAGTACGCGTCAAGCTTACCTAACGCCTGAAAGATCTTGACCCAGAAATAACGGGTTTCAAACATCAGACGGTTTGCAGCAAAGATACGTCCTGAGTTAGAGAAGAATGAACTTTCACCTTTAAATGTCCCGGTCTTAAGAAGCGAAACGAGTTCGCGGACATCTTCAGAAATTTTGTATTTTTTGTGATCGGCATTTGTATCTTTTTTGAGTGCAAATAAACGCATAATTAACTGTGTCTCAGGAACAGCACGAACAATACCAGGCTGATCTTCCAATAGATCTGCAACGACTTCCATCTCATCAAGCGTACGTGCAAGCGTCATAAGATCTTCTTGTAAGCCCTTTTGGGTTGCAACGGTAGCTCTCCAGTTTTTAAAGAAGTTACCAATCGTCTTTGGGGTATCTTTGATATATTCGGTACCCTTACGCAAGCCTTCTACTTTCCTATGCAACCAGATGGCACCAAAAAGGATACCTATGCCGCCTACGGCCGAAGTAGCCACAGCTCCAGGAAGATGAGCGCCCGCAAACTGAGCTATTGATCCAGGAACTAGGGCAGAAATATTACCAGGAGCCGCCCGTAGAGCTGCCAATCCAGAAACAAAACCTGCCGCTCCATAGCGCATCTGTTGTAGCGGCGAAGTCACAAGACGTCGAGCCGCAGATCTACCCGCTCCCAACCCCTGACCAAGAGCTTTCCATGCCGGCCACGCAAAGGTCAGCCACGCAATCGTACTAAAAGGACTATTTATATTGTCCCACACATTAATCGCAAACAACGCGCCAGGACTCTTGTCTAAACGATCCGTTGCAGGCTTTGCTGCATGATAGAGCACTTCACCAAGTCCGGGAATCTCACGATATGATTCTATTGTGGAACTTGTATAAAATTGACTTGCCATTTGTTGGCGTCCATAACGCGCATCTAAAAAGAATGGTAAGAAAGAATCTTCAGCAACTTTGACACTGTCCATAGTATGATCAAGCGCATCAAACAACGCCTGGTCATGGACAAGTTGCTTTACAACATTTTGACGTTTTTGAAGAACATCGATGGTATCACGAGATTCAACCAACATCCCTGCCAATGCGACCTCACCAAAGATAGACTTGGTTCTGTTAATTGCTTTAAAAAGATTACCTTTAACAAAGGTCTCAAGATCTGCACGGGTATCATCACCAACAATACGCCGCGTCCGACCGAGAGCTTGCTTCACATTTTTTTGCTCAGCTTCCCAGAAAAGCTGTAACACTGTTGCTGTTTTTTGAGCATGCCCCAACTTGGGTTTCATTAAGGCTTTATAGTTGCCGGTTTCTGCCAAAAATTCTTGTTCCTTGAAGTTAGGTTGAAACGCTTCAGCTGGAAGCATTTCATAGGCAAGAACCTCATATACAGAAGGCAATTTGGTTGGTGCTAATTCTTGAGCAAGAGCCTCATTTGATTCAAGCTCAAGATCACTGATACTCGCAATATCTGCAGCGGTTATAGCACTGTCCTGTGCAAGAGCAACCGGCATTTGCAATAGCATAATCCATACAAGAAACAAACTAGCTAGACGTTTGAACGTATTCATAATTGTCCGTCCTCATCAATTCTTACTAAACCATTTTTTTGAAGAATGCATCCGACTCCCGTGCAATCGTAGCAACGATTCTGTGGACTTCATTCATATCGATTGATCCATTATCAGCTTGAGCAAGAACCTTATTTAATTTCGGATACATACCATAGGCAATATAACGGTAAAAACAGTTATATTTTGGTTGTTTCACCATATCAGAATTTTTACCAATCGTATATTGGACAAAGCCTATAGAAGCCTCAAGCGCCTTGGTTGCCTTATTGATTTTGTCAATAAGCGTGTCAAATACCATAGGCGTAATTTCGCCAACTTCCATTAGGTCTTCAACATAGGCTTCAAGATCATCAAGAGCCTTTTTCGACTTCCTCAAGACAGACTCAGGATAAGCAATATCAGAGGCCCAGTTCTTAACATTTTTTGCAACCACATCTAAGCCAGATGCATATAAAGCAAATCCGGAAATTCCCGACCAAAATAATTTCTGGGATGCCTTCATAAGGTTATTGGTCCAGGCAGTAGATGCACCTAAATGGTTCAAAAACGATGCTGGTCCAATCCATTTAATCGGCCCATGCTGAGATAAAGCACCTATGGCCGCAGCACCCACTGGTTGCGCTTGCAGCTGATTCCCTAACCATGGTTCGTGTCCAAAGTATCCTGGAAGATGGTGCCCATATGCGGCATAGACAAGCGCCGCAGCGCCGACAACCGTTACGGTACTACCAGTATAATACAACCAGGTCTTGTTACGTGCAGACGTAACCCCAGCCTGTACACCAGAGTGCATTAAGGGATTAATAACCCGTTTATGATTTATATTTTCCTGGTAGTCAAACTGATAAGCGCAGCTATCAGATACCTTAACCTTCGATACCTGACCAGAACTACCCTGAACCTCAGCTACACCCTGTCCTGCTACAGATGCGATGACAGAGACTGGACTCCAAGCCATCAAGAATATGAGGAGAAGCATTGAATATCTGTGTTTCATTATCATTACCTCCATTTCATGCTCTATATCCATTCATTGATCAGTTTATCAAGCCCACATATGTCGTCAAAGGCATGCCTCAATTATGCCCTGTTGTAAGGCATTTCTCCCGAGTCATAAGTATTGACAATAGGTAGGCATAAGCTTACGTTACTTCAATCTCCTGTATTCAGAAGAAAGGACCGCTATGAATCTCCATATACGTCACCTACTCCTGATTTGCTCACTTCTTGTAGCATTCACAGGCACCACCTCTTGCGTACTTCATAGACGACAACCACAAGAGCTTCGCCATTTTCACACGGCTTTCCAGGCGGCTATCACTGTTACTGCCGTCATTCTCATTAGTGCCCCTGTCTGGTACCGGATAGGACGCTGGATCAGGTTCCAGCTTAAAAGTACTGATACCCTCTTGCAAGAAGCCAACGAGCTACTCTCGCACTATCATTATAGGTATGAAAAAATGTTCAATCTTCTGGGAACTACGCTCGATACTACCCAACAGTCAGCAGCATTCAAACAGGCCGTTCTGGACGCCCATGCCCGCTATGAAGAACAAGAACATGATACACTGATGGAATTTCTCAGATCATTCGATTGGTGCTCTGCATATGGCAGCGTAACCAAATACCCATTCTTGCACTACGAAAATAGGCTCAAAAATGCCATGGGCTGGCTTTTATGGTACCAGCATCGCCTAACATCAAAAACAGAAGCCCAGATTTGCAACCGACGTAATATTCATCAAGTGCAAGAGCTCCTCAGCGATACTATCGGCCGCATGAGAGCCTCGCTCTCCCAACTACGAACGTCATATGAATATCTACAAGAAAAGAACCAAAAAGAACAGGATGAGCGTATCAAGCAGATCCAAGCGAGCCAAGCTGCCCAGCTTGCCCAACAACAACAGATCATTAACCAACTCCAACAGCAGCAACAACAAGCTCAATACCAAGCCCAGCTACCACCACAACCAACAGCTCCACTTATGGAAGAAGACAATTCTCTGTACTATGTACCTGCATATGAGCCTCCGCCTGCCTACGATCGCGAAATCCCACCCCCGGCATATGATGGTCCTCCCGCATATAGCGTAGAAGATCCAAATAAGAGAAATTAACTAAGAACTGCCTTGAGATAAAGACCCGTGTGACTATGTGCAGAGAGAGCTACCTTAGTTGGTGAACCTTCCGCGACTACCATGCCGCCCTTGTCGCCACCTTCTGGGCCAAGATCGATTAGGTAATCAACAGTCTTGAGTACGTCGAGATTGTGCTCAATGATAATCATAGAATTGCCCTTGTCGACCAGGCGCTTAAGCACCATAAGCAACTTTTCGATGTCACTGTTATGGAGCCCGGTTGTTGGTTCATCGAGAATGTAGAGAGTTTCATTGCCACGTTTTGCAAGCTCGTCAACCAGCTTAATACGCTGCGCCTCGCCACCAGAGAGAGTCGTTGACGGTTGCCCTAGTTGGACATAGCCAAGACCAACATCACACATGAGCTGTAATCGTTTTGCGATATGTTTATGTGCCTCAAAGAACGGTAATGCCTCCGTAGCGGTCATGGCAAGGATATCGGCGATATTTTTACCCTTATATGTAATCGCCAGGGTCTCAGCATTGTACCGCTTACCCCTACAAATCTTACAGGTCATAACCACATCAGGCATAAACTGCATAGATACTTTTTTAACTCCGTCACCATCACACTCAAAGCAGCGACCCGCCTTAACGTTGAAACTAAACCGTCCTGGCTTAAACCCTCGAGCTTTACTTTCAGGAAGCTGCGAGAACAGTGTCCTAATCTGATCAAATACCCCAAGATACGTCGCTGGATTAGAGCGAGGCGTCCTCCCGATAGGGCTCTGATCTATCACCACCATCGCCCCCAGCATATCAGCGCCCTCAAGGTCATTGGCTGATGTATCCACTGGCGAATGATCTGCATCCCGTCGCGGCCTCATCAATTCTCTATGAAGTCTGGCTGCGAGCTCCTCCATAATTAGAGAACTTTTTCCTGAACCAGATACGCCGGATACCCCACAGATGACCCCGAGAGGAATCGAGACATCAATATTTTTAAGGTTATTTCGCGAACAATCTCTCATGACAAGCCATCCCTTTGGTCTACGGCGCAAACGTGGAACAGGAATCGATTTTACCCCCGCCACATAAGAACCGGTGAGAGACAATGGATGTAATGCAATCTCATCCGGAGTCCCTGCAGCAATTACCTGCCCACCATGAACTCCCGCCGCTGGTCCCATATCAATCACATAATCAGCCTGTCTAATCGTGTCCAGATCATGCTCCACCACAAGAACCGTATTTCCTTGATCACGCAGACGCTTAAGCATCTGAATCAGGCGGTCATTATCTCGCTGATGCAAGCCAATACTTGGTTCATCAAGGATATATAATACTCCGCTGAGAGCAGAGCCTATCTGTGTAGCAAGCCGAATTCGTTGGCCTTCGCCACCAGAAAGTGTACGTGCCGTACGATTGATACTGAGATAGCCTAGACCTACCTCCTCCAGGAAGGTAAGCCGACGAATGATCTCGCGAACTGCACCTTCGGCAATCGTTGTTTCAGTAGATGAGAGCGAAAGATCGTTGAAAAAGACAAGCGCTTGTTCAATCGACAGGTCACCAAGCTCCATGATGTCTTTACCGCCGACTGTCACTGAGAGGGCATGCTTGTTGAGACGTTTGCCCATACATCCAGGACACGTATGCTCGGTTGCATATTTATCAAGAAAATACTCTGGATACTCCATACGCCAGGCCTCGGGATCGTTCTTATCCCACGGCCATTCATGGGTCACACCAAGCCCGTTACATGTATCACAGGCCCCAACGGGCGAGTTAAATGAGAAAAATCGCGGCTCAAGCTCTGGAAACGATTGTGCACAGTTGAGACACATGCGACTTGATGAGTACAGATATTCCTGATCACCAACTGTGATTTTGCACATACCACGAGCAATCTCAAAAGACTTTTCTACAGCCTCGTTAATGCGCCCACGCTCTAGATCTTCAACAGCAACCGAATCAATCAAAAGATCAATGGTATGTTTATATGTTTTCTCGAGCTTTAATTTCTTAATCTCATCTACAACTTTAAATTTACAAAGCATGCCGTCTACACGGAAACGATAAAATCCTTTTTGAAAAAGGTCGACAAGCTGATGTACAAATTCGCCCTTTTTAGCGTGCACTATAGGAGCTGAGATCGTGATCACTAATCCCTTAAACTGGTCCATAATCATCGATGTGATCGCATCAGGAGATTCTGGCTGGATTGGCGTTTTACATTCTGGACAACGCGGTCTCCCTACTCGTGCAAAGAGAACACGTAAATAATCATAAATTTCTGTGATCGTACCAACGGTAGAACGAGGGTTAGAACCGACTGTTTTTTGCTCGATCGCAATCGACGGACAAAGCCCTTCGATAACGTCAACATCGGGACGTCGTGCAATGCCCAAAAACTGTCGAGCATAAGACGACAGTGATTCCATGTAGCGACGCTTACCTTCGGTAAACAGAATATCAAGCGTCAGAGAGCTTTTACCTGATCCTGATGGCCCCGTAACCACGGTCAACGTTCCTTTAGGAACTCGAACGGTAATGTTTTTGAGATTATGCTCGCGAGCACCAACAATCGTGATCCAGTCCCTGAACTGGCGTTTGGACGATACGGATGCTGAAGCTATCTCATGAGCTGCGATCTTTGTTCGTTTCATAGTAAGGCTAAAAATGAGAGATTAATGACTACGAATAGTCTATCAAACAGCCCTAAAAATGCTATAGTGGATAGGAAAATGAGAAGTTGATTTTTACCCTAAAGTACGTACACTTGTCCGCATTATATGGTGAATGTAGCTCAGTTGGTAGAGCACCAGATTGTGGCTCTGGTGGTCGTGGGTTCGATTCCCACCATTCACCCCAAATTCCTTTCGGGACCCACGCATGTACAAAACAAGTCAACAGATACTCGGCGTACTGCTTATCACATGCGGCCTGATCATTGCAGGCAGCATCCTCATCAGCTCATTACATCTTTGTTTTCTCATACTCTTGATTGGCCTCAAACTGATCCCCGCAGCGTTAGCGTTCTATGTCGGTCTGCATCTGCTCAATCAAGCATCACATACTGAATGGTATCACGATTAATCAAAGGAGATGTTGCATGAATCACGATAGCCTTGGTAAGTATTTCTTTGGATCGGCATTCATCCTTGTCGGCTTGGCCATGACCGCCAATGCGTTCTTGGGTACACAGATCGACATCTGGCCCCTGATCCGCACGTATATTGTACCCTTGTTTTTGATCTTCCTTGGCGTGCTCATGATCACAGGAAAATCGCATCATCATGGTAACCGTCATTGTGATCCTAAGTAACCAAATGTCGATATTGCATTCGTCCAGCAAAACCGTTACAGTATGCAGTATCAATCACAGATTTGTCGGGGCGTGGCGCAATTGGTAGCGCACTCGCTTTGGGAGCGAGGGGTTGCCAGTTCGAGTCTGGCCGCCCCGACCAGTAGATTCCTCCTCCCTCTTTCCATCAAACCCTACACTCACTCTCTCCTTTTGTGCTAGACAATTACTATTGTATGCATGTAACAAAGGAGACACATATGACACCTCGTAATATCTGGCGCCTTATCATTGCCTTGATACTCTGCCATGGCGCAGGCATCATGGGCGTACTGTTCACCAACCAACAAAGCACCTGGTATAACCTATTAAAAAAACCATCATTTACTCCGCCAAGCTGGATTTTTGGACCTGTCTGGTCCATTTTATATACCTGCATGGCCGTCGCACTATATATCATATGGAACGTCGGCTTTGACTCACCGGAGGGCAGATATGCTTTGATCGCATTTGGCATCCAACTTGCTGCAAACACTGTGTGGTCGTTTCTGTTTTTCAAATTTCATCTGATCTTTGTGGCACTACTTGATTGTATCGTTTTATTCGTAGCCATCATCATAACAATGAACGCATTCGCTCAAATTGAACCAGTTGCCGCATACTTTTTGATTCCCTATTTCGTATGGGTCGGATTCGCGTGTGTCTTAAATATGGGATTATGGTTACTCAATAAAAAGTAAGGTGGCTCTATGGCAAAGTACATTGTGAAAGCATCAGGCGACAAAGAACTATTTAGTGCGCAAAAATTTGAGCGATCATTGCGTCGTGCAGGCGCAGACAAAGCACTAATCAAGCAGCTAACCGCTAAGGTCCTGAAGCAACCAGACCTTAATACCACAAAAAAAATCTATTCATACGCATACAAAAAACTCAAACGAGACTACCCACCTATTGCGGCACGGTACAATCTTAAATCGGCAATCGTGGACCTGGGACCAACTGGATTTCCATTCGAGTATTTTGTCGCAGAAATATTTCGAGCGAAAGGCTATACAGCACATGTTGATCAGGTACTTACCGGCAAATGCGTTGATCATGAAGTTGATATTGTGCTCGAGAAGGATAACAAGCATTTCATGGTCGAATGCAAGTTCCACAAAGGTCGCATGAAATCTGACGTCAAAACTCCACTATACATCAAGGCACGATTCGATGACGTCACCCAAGCCCAAGGTTCCAAAAATAACAAGCATAAGCTAGATCAAGCAATTGTTGTTACCAACACAAAGTTCACAAGTGTTGCTGATCGTTATGGAACATGCGCCGGCATGCAGATGATCAGTTGGTCACGACCAAAAGGCGCAACGCTCGCGCGCATGATCGACGAGGAGGGTTTACACCCCATCACGGCGCTTACATCACTTACTAATAAACAAAAGAAAGAGCTCATCGATCGTGGACTGATCTTGTGCAAAGACATTAAAACCAACACAAAACTACTTCATGCAGCACGACTCAGCACCACGAAAATTGAGCAAGTTATGAATGAAGCAACGTCAATCTGTGAACTTGGAGCGATTGACTAGGAGCTTCCAATCTATCCATTTACTGAAATTACAAATATGTGCTATGTGATATGCGGGCACGCATTGGGTATCGTGCGATAGGAAAGACA